>JBDSMU010000118.1:0-31258 GCA_039915685.1 Gemmatimonadales bacterium
CAAGGGACACCAAGCGGCGACGGCGGAGTCACAACTCATTGTGTCGCAACAGCTTGAGGTGTGGCACGGGGTTGGCAATAGTGAGCGGTGAGAGGCGTCACACCTGTATTTCCTGGAGGTTAGATCATGCGCTCCCCATTTCTGATCGCAATCGCAGTGGCCACGACAATTACGGCTCTGGCCACAGCACCGGCGGCATCACAAGTTTCGGCTACGATTCAGTTGAGCCCCAACGCGGGGCGTAGCCGCACCGTTTCCGATCGCTCACCAGTGCGCGAGATTCTCGTGTCACGCTACGATTCCAAGCGCCACGGCGACTACCGTCAGGTCAGCCAGAATTGGCGCCCGGAGACGCTCTACTTGCTCGGCAACCGCTACTATCAGCAGCCATACCGCAACGCCCGGCCCGTCGCGGCCTTTAGCTACCGCGACAATTACTTCCTTGAGCCGCTGGATCGGGGATGGGCGGAGTACCGGAGTCGAACCCAGCGCAACGATCGCTACGACGACCGCCGGGCTGACCGTTACGATCCTCGCTATGATCATCGGGACGACCGCTACGATCATCGGGACGACCGCTACGACCGGGACGACCGTCGGTACGACAGTCATGATGCGTGGCATGACAAGGAGGATGACAAGTACGAACGGAAGCACGCGAAGGAACATCAGAAGCAGGCGAAGAAGGAGGCCAAGCGTCGGGGGAACGGTCGCTGGTAAGGCGGCCCCGAACGCATGACGGCCGGCCCCCACAGGGGGCCGGCCGTTCGCGCATCTGCAAACCGCTCGCGTCCTACGGCGCGGCGATGATCTCGCCGGTGATCGTGATTTCTGGCAGTTCGCCGGTCATACGGAGCGAAATGTTCCACAGCCGGGCTCCGATGACCGCATCATGGCTCACCAATGAAGACGTCGACGGTCGCTGTTGCTTGAAATACTTGCCGGTGACGCCCGCCACGTCCAGCGACGTCGCCAGATAAACCACCGCAGCCGCCCCTTCCTCGGGAGTGATCAGGAATCGCTCGGCGATTGGCCACGCCCAACGGCTCCACCACCTGTCAAACCAAGCCTGCAGCAGGCGGGTCTTCACCCTGCCCGGGTGGACGCAGTTGACGGTCACACCGCTGCCCTCGATGCGATGGGCAAGGTCGTACGTGAACATCACGTTGGCGAGCTTCGACCGGGAATACGCCGTGATCCCATTGTAACCCTTGCGGCTTTCCCAGTCTTCAGGGTCGGTCACGCGTTCATGCGCCTCGGAGGCGAGGTTGATGATTCGCGCTGGAGCGCTCGCCGTGATCACCGAAAGCAACTCGTTGGTGAGCTGGAAGTACGAAAGGTGGTTGACCTGGAAGGTGGCCTCGATGCCGTCGGCGGTGGTGGTACGCCGCATGAAAAACGCACCGGCGTTGTTGATCAACACGTCGAGTCGTTTGTGATTCGCCCTGACCTCGTCGGCGAGCCGGCGCACTTCCGCCTGCACCGCCAGGTCCGCGATGTAGAGTTCGATTGACGCCGCCGGATACCGCGCGGTGAGATCGTCACGGACCTGCTGTCCGAGAACACCATTGCGCCCATGCAACAGCACGGTGGCGCCGCGCGCGGCCAGTGCGTCGGCCGTGGCAAGACCGATCCCGCGCGTGGAACCGGTCACCAGGCAGACCTTCCCTTGCATCACCCCTCCGGGCAGCATGTCCGTGGCGCCGATCGGGCGCACGGCAAATATACCAGCCCGAGCTTCAGGTTGTTGCCGTACCGCGATTTCTGCGCTGAGGGATTGGCTATCTTGCGGGTGTGAAGCCGCTTCGCGACCACATCCTGCCGCCGGATCCCGAGGCGTACCGCAGCGCCGTCCATCCGCGCGGGCGCGTGATCGTGATCGCTCCCACGCGTGCCGCCTGCGAGACCATCGAGCTCGCGCTGCAGACGGACCTCGACACGGTGCTCAAGCGGCAGCACGGCGACGACCTCCGCGAGTGGGCTCGAACGGGGAAGCGATTCGGAATCGTCGCTGGCACCGGGACGGGGAAGACGCTCGCCACCCGGTTCATCGCCGAGGAGATCCTTGGCGAACCATTGCGGGTCGGCGTGGTCAATCGCGAGCGCGAGGCGACTCCCGAAACCGCGCACTGCAACGTGGTGATCGTCACCACCGGGATCGCCCGGCGCTGGCTCACCGATGACTTGATCGTTCGCCGCGATACCGTCGTGGTCGATGAGATTCACCAGACCTCCGCCGAGCTCGAGCTATGTCTCGCGCTCGGCAAGCGGATCGGCGTGCGCTACATCTGGCTCTCCGCCACGGTGGATCCGGCCTTCTACGCCGGCTACCTCGACAGCGACGAGGTGCTGGAGACCAGCGCCTACGACCCCGCCCTCGCCGCGACCGTGCAAGTCCTGGCGAGGAAGCCCGAACAGTTCCTCGACGATCGCACCGTCCGCCGGTTCATCAGCGAGCGACGCGGCGTGGCGGTGTTCCTGCCGACGCGCGCCGAGGTGGAGCGACTGGGCGCAGATCTTGGAGCCCGATTCCCCAGGCTCAACGCCGCGTTCTATCATGGCGGACAACCGATCCGGGTCATCCGACCGTTTCTTGAGGGCGAGGTGCCGAAGCCGTTCCTCCTCGCGATGACGGCAGCGGGACAATCGGCGCTGAACGTACCGGGCCTCGATACCGTGGTCATCTACGACGCACGCTACGGGAACGTCGTGGACCGTGGACGCAACGTGTTGCATCGCCTCTACCTCGGCGCGAACGAGATCCTGCAGATGGCGGGTCGGGTTCACGGCAGGGTGGCGGGCGGGGCGGTTCACATCCTATCTGACCGGATCCTCGATTTCGCATCGCTGCGCCCGGTTGCACCCGAGTTCCAGCTCGCCGGCGACGCTGAGCGGGTGGCGCTCACCTGCGCTGCGATCGGGGTCGATGCTTCCGACCTCGAACTCCCCGTGCCGCTCGACCGCGAAGCATATCGACGTGCGGTCGCTCGACTGAGTGGACGGGGACTCATCGCCGATGGCCGCCTTACCGACTACGGCCGGCAGGTCGAGGCACTGCCCGTCGATCGTCCTTGGGCCGAACTGCTACTGCATGCTGGTCCCGACTTGCTTCCGGTCGTGGCAGGCGCGAGCAGTATCGATTCGCTGCACCGGATGACGCGCGAGGAGCGCAATCTTGACGGGGTCGTCGTACCTGGCAGTGATCACCTGACGACCTACAACCTTCTCGCCGAAGCGGTCAATCGGTTCGGCCGGGTTTCGAATGTCCACGGTTTGCCGCGCCATGTGTTCGACGAGACCGAACTGGCGGGATGGGCCGACGCGCGCGGTGTGCTGATGAAGGCGATCGAGGAGGGTGCACTCGGCATGGCCGCGGCGTACCGTGCCCTTGATGTCGGCCTGCCAACCACGCTCCCGCCGGTAACGCGTGAAGTTCGTCGCGCATTCCTCGAGGTGCTCGCCGAGTTCCAACCGTTCGACCTCGTGATAGATGAACGAACCGTCGACGGACACGATGCACGAGTATCGAAGACGTCGGTGGCACAAAGCTGGGGAGGGGTGTCGGGGTCGATCCGATACTTTGCTGATCGACAGGGCGTGGCGCGTGCGAGTATCGAGGGCACCACGATCCCGCACGACGTGATTCGGCGCCATGCCGAGTGGGGCCACGCCACACTCACGCTCGACGGCGGCAGGAACGGTCAGGGACTCGCCGTGTCGCGCCGACTTCGGTATTTCGGCTTCACTCTTGAGTCGGGAACGGAGCGGCTCGATGGTGAAATCCCGGACGCCCTCCAACCTGACGCAGTCATGTTGCTGTCGCGGGCACTCCTTGCGGGCGAGGTGGCCCATCCATCGCACGGTCGCGTGCATCGTGCCGCGGAACAGTTGCGGGAGTACTGGCGACGGTCAGGTGGCGCGCTCGACGCCGCCTCGGAAGAGGCATTGCAGCTTCTGGTGCGCGCCCAGCTCGCCGACGTCACATCCTGGGCCGGATTTCAGAATACGCCGGTGGTGCTCGATGTGAACGCCCTTGTTCCGGAAGTGGCCCGTGACCATCTCGATCGCCTTCCCGCCAGCATACGCCTGCACGGTGACGCGGCTCCACTGCTGTACGAAGTTCGGAACGGGAAGCCGATGGTCCGAGTGGTGCTGCGTCAGGGCCAGGCACGGCGCCTTCGGGCGGACGATCTGCCGGTGCTCGATCGTCCTCTCACCTTTGCGGTGCAGCGCGGAGAACGGTTGCTGCAGGCGGAGTCGCTCGACGGTTTGCGGGAACTGCTCCAGCGAGAACCAGCGGGTGGGCCGAAGGCGTGGAAAGGCCGACCGGGGAAGGGGACCGACCCGCAACGGGGTGGAAAGGGCGGCCGGCGTGGGCCCCCGGGCAGGCGGGATGGTGGGCGCGGGCGCCGTCGCTGATCAGGCGTTCCGGTTCTGCCCGAGCGTGCCGACATGACGCCGCGGTACGGCATGCTGTGCCGCCCGCTCGAGTGATGTGCCGACTTTCTCGATCGCTTCATGATGCACGGCCAATGCGCGTTCCATTTCGATTCGGTCCTGAAGGAAGCGTTCAAGCGTTGCGCTGAGGTGCTGGTCGCGCGCGGATCGCCGTTCCGCCACCTCGTGGGCCTCCTCAAGTGCGGGACGGAGCGACCGCGACGCGGTTTCGAGGTCCGCTGCGGCCGTGGCAAGATGACGGGCGGCGTCCTCGCCGGCTTCCGCCTCGCGCATCGCCTCGGCGAGGATTCTCGCGACCGCGTCGAGCGCTGCGGCCACGGCGACCACCTCTGCCGCGATCTCGGTAGTCTTGCCGCCAATGGCATCGGAGGTCGACGCGGATGCATCCGCGAGTCGCCGAATCTCCTCGGCCAGCACCCCGAACGTCCGTCCCGCTGACCCCGCCCTAGTGGCCTCAAGTGCCGCATTGTTGGCGAGCAGGTTGGTGCGGAAGGCAACTCCGCGCACCGATTGGTTGCTCAGGTCGATGTCTTCGCCGTGTGCGGATATCTTGCGGATGTCGTTCGAAAGCTTGCGCAACGCGTCGAGCGACGTTGCGATCCGATCGGACGAATTGCGCGCGCGCTCGCGCGCCGTAAGCGACCGCTGCTCCAGCCCGTCGCCCTGGCGGGACACCCGCGCGATGCCGTCGGCCAGTTGTCCGAGCACCTCACGGGCATCGACGGGTGGCGGCACGGCCATGCCGCCGTCATGCGGCGCTATCGGAAGGAGTCGGACGGCGGCTTCCAGCTCGAGAGCGCTGCGGGCCATCCCGCTCGCCATGTCGTGACCACGCGCTTCCCACGCCTGCTCGCGACTCCGGGCCCGCAGCGCCGTGCTAACCGGCACCAGGAACGCTACCATCCACTCCCGCTCGCGTCGACCGTACGCACCGGCGTGCCGCGCCTCCAGACGAACCTCGCCGAGCGGACTGCTGCTACGTCCGATGGGAGCGGTCAGCACCCTGCGGTCGTCCGAAGTCTCAGCCTCGGCCGTCAAGGACGTGCCGACGTTCGCTGCGCGGGTCACACCGACGCTAACGTGAGTCGCGCGATCGGCGGTGCGCACCGTCACGCCTTCCGCATCGAATTCGTTCTGCAGCCCGATGGCGATCGCGTTGAGAGCGTCGTGGATGTTTCCTTCGTCGAGCACCTGCTGGGCGAGTGCGAGCGCGCGGGAGTCGCGCACGGTCGCATCGAGAAACGGAAGCGAAAAGAGACCGACCAGCGCGAGCAAGGGAAAGGCAACCAGCGACAGATCGGTGGCGCGCAGACCCTCAAGGGCGACCCGATCGAGCCCATCGAACCACCTCATCGCCACGAGAGGCATCACGCCGAATGTGATCGCTGCGAGGGTCCACAGCGCCGCGCGTCGTTCCGATGCCCGGCGCGCGGGCGACACGCCGGCGATTCCGGCAGCGGCCAATGCGACGACCGTTCCGGCGGGCTCCAGGATCACCTGCCGGAAGGTGCCATCGAGGGCGCGAACGAGGGGTGCCTCGCCAGCGATCAGCCCGCCAATTACTGCAACCCACATCGCTAGATGAAGGAGATACCACCCCGTCACAACTCCGAACCAGTAGCGATGCCGGTGCGGCCACCCTATGGCGAATGCAAGATGGACCGCGATCGGCGTGAGTGCGTACCGGGCTGGTGACGTGAATGCGAACGCCAAGACCGAGGGCTGAAGCGTTGGCGTCGCCGAGGCGCCGAGTGCGAGAAGGACTGCGGCGGCGGCGGCCACTCCCACGACGGCATCGCTACCGTCGACACCGCCAGTCCTGCCTAGCGCGATTCCGCCGCACGCAAGTGCTGACAGGGCAAGGAGTAACAGCGATGGCTCGGCCCACGGTACCGGTATCGCCCCATATCCTGCCAGAGCCATCGCTCCGGCCCCGGCCATGCCGATCAGGGCAGCGATTAGGGGCCAAGCCCGGATCGCGGTCTCTCTGGGAAAGTACGCGCCGGAGCGGGACGGTGCAGAAATGACAGTCATCTTTGCCTGTTATGCCGGATCCGTGCCGGGGAGGGGTGCACGTCATGTCCACAAATGAAACCATTCAGCAGGGCACGGCGTACTAACAGCCATGACGCAGCCGATGACGACACCCTCGCTTCCGTCCGTCTTTTCCCCGCTCGCCAAGGCGCTGCTCGATGCCTTCAACGAGGGGGTTATCGTTTTCGACCAGCAGGGTCGCATTTCCTATGTGAATGCGTCGGCCCGAGAGGTTCTTGACGAGGCCGGGCTCGACCAGACCAGCGACAAGGACGACCTGCTCCCAGAACTGGCCAATTTCGGCGGGCGCCTGGCCCCATTGAGAGTGGGATCACTCGAGATCGGCGAGGCGATATTCATCCCCCGCAGGGAAGGACCCACCACCCTTGCCGACCGGGAAAAGGATGCGATCGTCCGGTCCCTTGAGGCACACGGCTGGCGCCTGGCCGAGACCGCCAAAACCCTCGGGATCTCCCGCACCACGCTTTGGCGCCGCCTGCGCGCCTACGGTCTTCATCGCGACGGGCGGACCAAATGGGACCAGCAGTCCATCTCCTGACGCTCGCGACTCTGTTGGGACAGTCGCCGGGAGGCAGGGCCGACACCAATACATACGCTGACCGAGCCACCCGGGAACTGGTGGCTCGTGCCATGTTGCGGCACCAGTTGCAGGACACGACCGTCCAGTCCTACTCTGCGACGCTGCGTTATCGGTTGTCGTTCGGCTTCGGTAAGCGACGCTGGGCGGATGTTCCACCCGTGGCCGCCGAGGAACAGCAGGGGCGAGTCGCGTGGCGTCTTCCGAATGACCTGCGCGTCGACCTTGACGGGCGTCGCAGCGCGAGTCGAATGGATGGCGTCAACCTGATGTCTAGCTTCTCGCGGCCGTGGTTTGTGCCGCGCACGCTTGGTGATTCGATCCGAATTTTCGGCAGCGAGGCCCCGGAGCGCGCCGCCCCGCATCCGCTCGCCCCCGGGGCCGATCGGTACTACCGATACACCGGGACGGACTCGGTCACGATCGCCACCGCTGGTCGGCGAGTGACGATCCGCGGCGTCACCGTAACCCCGAAGCATGCCCGGGGCGCTTTCGTCACCGGCATACTATGGCTCGATGCGTCGACGGGCGATGTCACTCGGTTCACCTTCCGGTTTGTGGGCACCGAGCTCTGGGCGACGCCAGACGGGCCCACCGCCCGTGACAGCGCGACCGCACGGCGGGAAAGCGGGTTCGTCTCGCGGATCGTGCAACTTGATGCCGACTTGGAATACGGTCTGCAGGACAACGCGCACTGGATGCCGTTTCGCCAAGTGCTGTCGGGACGCATCACGATTCCGTTTGGTGTCGACGCGGTGGTGCCTTTCGAGGCCCGCACCACGTTCGACGACTATGTGATCAATCGCGGGACGCTGGTGGTGTTCGACGCCCCATTTCCCGACTCCCTTCGGCGTCGGGGCGTGACCCCGGAGTCGCCGCAGGCCACCCGCGATTCGCTGCGCAACGAACGACGAAACGGAAGCGCGGACTCCCTGCGGGGGCGAAACCGCACGGGATATCTCCCCAATGGCGGTCGCTACCAGATCCACCGTGCCCCTGCTGATTCACTCCGCAGTTACGCGGATTGGGGAGATTCCCTTACGCTGGGCGACACGGATGCCGATCGCGACCGGTTGCGCCGGGCATTCGCCGATCTAGCGCGCATGGCCGATGCGCTGCCGGGTGAGATGACCGGTCGGCCCGATGCGGGACTCACCTGGACCAGGATTCCTGACCTCATTCGCTACAATCGCGTCGAGGGAACGACGCTTGGAGCCACCGCGCGCACGCCGGTACCGCTTTCGTTCACCGAGGCGCGCGCCTCAGTGCGCTACGGCCTTGCCGATGAACGCGTCATGGCCAGGGTGGCCGTTGTTCGCGATGCACCTAGTGGACGGACGACGCTCGATGCTCATCGGGACCTGGTCGACCTCGATCCGTTTTCTCGCGGCCTCACCTTCGCCAATTCCCTGCGCGGAATTTTGGTCGGCCAGGACGATGGTGACTATGCGCTCGCGCACGGTGTACGCTGGACGCACGAGACCGCTCTGTCGACCGGCCGTGAACTCACCATCGGTGCGCTCGTTGAGCAGCATGAGAGCGTAACAACCTCGGCGCGCGCTGGGCTCCCCCGCATCGTTGGGAGCGACGGTTTTTTCCCGGCCAATCTCGCCGTTCGGGAAGGACTCGCTGTCGGTGCCACGGTGCGCGTTGACCACCGAAGGTACGGTCCGGCCTGGTCGCTGATCGGTGATGCCCTCGCGGTCGGCGGCGAAGCAGGTGTCCGCGCTGCGATCGACCTGCACTTCCCCCAGATGGTGACGAAGGCGCTGAGCGCCAATGTCCGTGCCGGCGCGTCGAGCACGGATGCGATACCGCAGCTCGGCTTCGCGGTAGGGGGAATCCACACCGTGCGAGGGTATGAACACGGCACGTCCCGGGGCGACGCGATGTGGGCGGTGCAAATCGAGGCATCCCGACCCGGGCGTCGAGCATTCTCGCCCTTCCTATTCGCCGATGCTGGTCAGGCGGGCCGCCTTGCCGATTTTTCCGCGGCGCCGGTGCTAGCCGGGGCCGGCGTGGGGGTGTCCATCGTCGGTGGACTTGTGCGCGCGGAACTCAGCCAGCCGCTTCACAACGCAGCCGGACGGGGTCCACGGTTCGACTTGGTGTTCGGATCTCCATGGTGACCCGCCGACGGTTGATCGGGGTGGCAGTCCTGGTCGCGGTCATCGTCGGGGTCGCTTGGTGGTGGCGGAAGGAATCGCGACATCGCTCGGGCAAACCCGCCAATGGCGAAATCGCTCTCACCTGGCGTGGTCGGTATCGTGGGAACGCGATCCTTGCCGCTACGCTCAATTGGTGCCCAGAGACCCGGATTGCCCTTCTGCAAGGGGTTTCCTCCGATACCGGCGTCGTGGTGGTGTTGCATGCGGCGAGCACGCTGTCCCGCGGTCGGCACCCGGTGGCCGGCCCGTCAGACATCAGCGCGATCCCTCGCCCTGGCGCCACCGTGGCGCTGCGCTGGGTGCGCGACTCGGCCACCATCATCGGCTTTCATGCGACCGGTGGCACGGTGAGCCTCGCCGATATCGGGGCCACGGCCTCCGGAGAGGTCGATGTCAGGATGCAGAAGCCTGGGAGCTTGGATACCCTTCGGCTGCGCGGCACGTTCCGGCGCCTCCCCGTGACTGCGACGGCCGTCGGCTGTCCCTGACCCGGGACTATCTTCCTCCATGGAATCGACGTACTTCCGCCGCGGATTCGGCCTCAAAGGCGCGATCGATGCGCAGCTCTCGGCTGACTATCACAGCACCATCGTCGACGAGATCCGCGCCAACGGCAACGAACTCGTCGTCGGATCGCTCACGTTCCGGCTCGCCCAGGAGTTCGGATTCTGCTACGGCGTCGACCGTGCGGTGGACTACGCGTACGAAACCCGCACCAAGTTTCCCGACCGCCGGCTTTTCCTCGTGGGCGAGATCATCCACAATCCGCATGTCAACGAAAAGCTGAGCGCGATGGGCATCACATTCCTCTACCCCGAAGACGACGGGGTGTTCGACTTCGACATGATCACCACCGACGACGTGGTGATCATCCCCGCATTCGGCGTTACGATGCGAGACTTCCAGCGGTTGCGCGCGATCAACTGCATCTTGGTCGATACCACCTGCGGGTCAGTACTCAACGTGTGGAAGAGGGTCGAGAGCTACGCGCGCGACGGCTACACGGCGGTCATCCACGGCAAGCACTACCATGAAGAAACCCAGGCCACTGCGAGCCAGGTGACCAAGCATACTGGCGGCAAGTACCTCGTGGTGTTCGACATGGCAGAAACGCGCATGGTGTGCGACTTCATCGAGGGAAAGGGTGATGCCGAGGCGCTCTCGACCCACTTCGCCAAGGCGTGCACCCCCGGATTCGACTTTGCCACGGACCTTCTCAGGGTGGGCGTGGCCAACCAGACGACGATGCTCTCGGGCGAATCGCTCGCGATTGCCGCCGAAGTCGGAAAGGCGATGGCGCGCCGATATGGCGCGGCGGCCCTGCCTGAGCATTTCCGCTCGTTCGATACCATCTGCTCGGCGACCCAAGAGCGACAGGACGCGGTCAGCGACATGCTCGCACAACCGGTCGACGTGATGGTGATCGTGGGTGGATATAATTCGTCGAACACCTGTGCGCTCGCCGCCCTGGCTCGCAGCCACGGCGTGACAGCGTATCACATCGAGGACGCAGCGGGAATCGACCCCGAGTCCCGCACGATTCGGCACCAACCTGTCGGGACCAAGACCGAAAAAGTCGAAACGGGCTGGCTCGGCGACGCGCGCGTCGTGGGGCTCACCGCCGGTGCGTCGACGCCGAACAACAAGATCGGCGAAACGGTCACGAGGATCGCAGCCTCGGTCCCTTGAAGAATGATATTTTTTTGCCTGTAGTACTAATAAAGTATAAGATGTTATACTTTATAAATGCCCAAAGTTAGAACGTCGTCTGCCGCCCTTCGGCCCCTTGATGCAATCCTGGGTACCAAAGCGAAGCTCGCCGTGTTGCGGCTACTCGCCGGGTCGGCGGTTCCGCTCTCTTGTCAGGCAATGTGCCGACGGGCGGGGATGGCTCATCGTTCAATTGACCTGGCCGTGAGGGATCTAGTTGGAGTCGGCCTCCTGGAGCGAATCGGCGAGAGCTACGAACGCATGTACGGCATCGTGGCTTCCCACCGTCTTGTCCCTGCTTTGGAGGGGCTGATCCGTGCGGAGTCCGATTACCGACCGGCATTGAGGGCGGAGCTGGCTGCGGTGGCGGCCCAGGCGAACGGGATCCTGGCGGTAGCGATCGTTGGGTCGGGCGGGCCCCCGGCGGAGGGGATAGGCGAGCCGGTTCATGTGGTGGTGGTAACGGATTCCGAGCAGGCCGTGCACCCATGGGGGGATCGGTTCGTCGCAGCTAGTGACGGGCTTCTTGATCGGTTCGGTGTTCGGCTACGGATAACGGTCTACACTCGGGATACAATGGCGAGAATGTGGGCCACTCGAACTGCGGGAGCTGAACTAAGCGTGGCGTCGGCGGAGCGAGTCTTCGGACTTCGGATTGGCGACATGCTGACGGGACGTACCGGTAAAGTGTAATATGTCAACATGTCCGACACCGGCCATGTGTACGATTTACACACATTACGGTGGGGTCGATGCCTGAAAACCGTTATCACCACGGAAATCTCCGCGCCGCGCTGATCGACGCCACGCGGCGCCTTCTCCTCGATAGAGACCCGGAGTCTCTTTCACTCCGTCAGGCTGCGCGAGAGGTGGGGGTGAGCGCGAACGCTCCATACCGGCATTTCGAGGACAAGGATGCATTGCTGGGTGCCGTGGCGGCCGAGGGATTTCGGGTGCTCATGGAGTTGATTCGGGATTCTGCCAACGGCACCGAAACGTCCAAACGGCTGGAAGCCATCGGCGTCGCCTACTGTCAATTTGTGGCTCGGGAGCCTGGGTTGGTGCGGGTGATGTTTGGCCCTCGACTACGTGCCGCGAAACGGCACCCCGGGCTGGACGAGGCGGAGCGAGGAGCGTTCGCGGAACTCGCCGCAGCTGTCGACGCCGTCGAGCCGTCAACATCGCCTGAAGACGGCATCAGGAACGCCGTTGGGTTGTGGTCTGTGATGCATGGCTACGCGACCTTGCGGGCTGACGGTGCCTTCGGATTCCTTGACGCCTGGATGCTACCGAGCGCCGCGGATCTCGTCAGCTACTTCCGACGGGTCGGGGTCTGAGACCGACGGCCGATCTCGAAGATCTCACCAAACGCAAGCGTTCGGCCTTGCCAGGTCACGACGGTACCCTTTTTTGCCGGCGCCACAATGCGACCACCGAATTCATCCGCACCGACCCCATCCACAGGCTGCGCAGGTGACGCACCCCGATGCGGCCACAACAGGCCCGTTGCACTCGGGGCAGACGCGGTAATGCACCGCCGGGACGGAAGGGGTCGGCGGACGTAGGACGAGCGAACGGAGCAGGGGCAGGGACACCAGCATCGATCTCTCCTGAAGGACATCTCTCCCCTACCATACCGAACAAATACCGAAGTCGCAAGGTCGCTTTGGAGGTCACGCTCCGGTGATCGTCCCGCGCGATCAGTTCTGACTACCCGAGGTTCTCGATGGCACTGCTGGCCCTGCAGGACGTGACCCATGCATTCGGTGATGATCCGGTGCTCGATCGAGCCAACATGGCGATCGAGGAGGGTGAGCGCGTGACACTGCTCGGCCGAAATGGTACCGGCAAAAGCACGATGCTCCGGATTCTCGAAGGCACCCTCACTCCCGACAGCGGTACTGTGGTGCGAAGATCCGGCTTGCGGGTTTCGCGCCTTGAGCAGAACGTACCGGTGCGGGCTGCTGGAACCATGTTCGATGTGGTTGCTGGCGGGTTGGGCGCCATCGGGCTCCTGCTGACCCGATATCACGAGGCCGCGCAACGGATCGCGACCGACCACGGTAACGCGGCCATGGGCGAGTTCGACCGTGTCCATCAAGCGTTGCAGGCCGCAGACGCGTGGCAAGCGCACACCCGGATCGAAACCGTGCTCTCGCACCTGAGTCTCGATCCGGAAGCCCAGTTCGCGTCTGCGTCGGGAGGCCGGAAGCGGCAGGCGCTGCTTGCGCGTGCGCTGGTGAGCGATCCTGACGTGCTGTTGCTCGACGAACCGACCAACCACCTCGACGTGGACGCGGTTGGGTGGATGGAGAACTACCTCGTCGAGCGCGCCACGGCGCTGGTGTTCGTTTCGCACGATCGTGCATTTATCCGGCGGCTCGCGACTCGCGTGGTGGAACTCGACCGCGGTGTGCTGTCGGACTGGGGTTCGGACTACGGCACCTACCTGGAATTGAAGGAAGCGTCGCTCGAGGTTGAGGAAAGGCAGCGCGCGCTGTTTGACCGGAAGCTCGCGCGCGAGGAAGAATGGATTCGCACGGGGATCAAGGCGCGACGAACCCGGAATGAGGGACGCGTTCGGGCACTCGAGCGCCTTCGCGCCGAGCGTGCCGCACGCCGGGACCGCGTCGGCACCGCACGCATGCCATCGCAGGAAGCAGAGCGATCGGGCAGGGTGGTCGTGGAGGCACGTGACCTGTTGTTCGCGCATGGTTCGAACACGGTCGTTCGCAACTTCACCACCACGATCCTCAGGGGTGACCGGATCGGCATCATCGGCCCCAATGGTTCGGGTAAGACGACCCTGATTCGGTTGCTGCTCGGCGAGCTCACGCCGGCCGCGGGGACCGTCCGCCACGGTACCTCGCTTGCCGTGGCGTACTTCGACCAGCTGCGCGAGCAGCTGGACCATGAGAAATCTGTCATTGAGAATGTCAGCGACGGCGGTGAATACATCGAAATCGGTGGCATCCGAAAGCATGTCCTCGGTTACCTGCAGGATTTCCTGTTCACCCCCGATCGTGCCCGCGTTCCCGTGCACGTGCTGTCCGGTGGTGAACGGAACCGCCTCCTGCTGGCGCGCCTCTTCACCCGCCAATTCAACGTGCTGGTGATGGACGAACCGACCAATGATCTCGACATCCCGACCCTCGAGATGCTGGAGGCACTTCTGGGTGAGTTTTCCGGGACGCTGTTGCTGGTGAGCCACGACCGGGAGTTCATCGACAACGTGGTGACCAGCACGATCGTGATGGAAGGCGATGGATCGATCGGGGAGTACGTTGGTGGGTACACCGACTGGCGACGGCAGGCATCCGCGGCCGCGCGCCTGGCGGAAACCGCGGTGGGCCGCCCCTCACCATCGGCGCGCCGGGAGCCGTCGCGCCCCCGTCGGCTCAGCATGGCGGAGCAGTCTGAGCTCACCGCACTGCCCGCGACCATCGACGCCAGGGAGGCGGCGCGACAGGCGCTCTTCCTGCGCCTCGCCTCGCCCGAGGCGGTTCGCAACGTGGCGGTGCGAACCCAGGCGGCGCGTGACCTCGCGGCGTTGGAGGCCGACCTCAAGGCGCTCATGGCACGGTGGGAGGCCCTTGAGGCGGTCGCCACCGGCGCGTGACACATGTGCGCGCGAGTCCATCCGGCACGTCAGCAAAGGCGTCGCCCCGGTGACCAACTGTCAGTCCCAACACAGAGGAGCACGAGATGTCCATCGCACGCGTGACCGAGATCAGTTCAACTTCGACGAAGGGTTTCGAGGACGCCATCCACACCGGAATGAGCCGCGCCACCAAGACGCTGCGCAATGTTCGGAGCGCGTGGGTGAAGGAGCAGTCGGTCCGGGTTGAGGGCGAGAAGATCGTGGAGTTTCAGGTCAACCTCATGGTGACATTCATCCTCGATGACAGTGACTCCAAGGATATTGCCTGAAATGACGCGACTCGGTGAGCGGATTGCATTGCTGACGTGCCTGCTCGCCACGTCGAGCGGATGCGGTGGGGCCCCGCCGGCCCCGCCGACCGACTCGTCGGCGATTTTGCCTGCGAGTGCCCCGCCGAAGTTTGACACGGTTCCCATCGCACAGACGGGAGATGCTGCACCGCCGGTTTCCATCCTTGACGCGGCAGAAGCAACCGACTCCTCAGTCACGTTCACCGTCCGCGGTGGCGTGACACCGTCCATCAGCGTGAGCTATACCACGGAACCCGTCATTCAGTGCGGCTCCGGGGAGCCGGTCACTGTCAGTGGTGCAGTGGTCCTGCTCGTCAGGTTCTTCCCGACCGATGCGCACGAGTTCAGCGGCGAGCAGGCCATTGCGACGATCGCCGATCGCAATCGGATCCTCGGTGGGCCGTTGCTCCGGCAGATGACTCTTGTGTGTGATTTCGAGGCGCAGGTCGAGTGGGCGATCGGCCTCAGCCGCCGCGCGGGTTTTCGCTTGGTTGATTCCGCCGGGCCCGGTCTATTCGTGATCGAGTTCGATCGCCACTAGAATCCCTTCCGGTCAGTCAACCTGGGGGTTCCTGATGTCCGTGATTCGTTCAATCGCTGCATTCGCCTGCCTTGTCGCCGTGTTGCCCTGCGTGCCGCAGCCACTGGCTGCGCAGGTTACGCCGTCGGCATCTCCCGCGACCGACGTGGCACGGGATCTTGTGGCTCGCCTCGAACTTTCCCGCTACAAGGAAGCAATCCAGGGGCTCACCCGCTTCGGAGACCGCCGCCAGGGGACCGACCGGAACCGCGCCGCGATTGATTGGATCGCCGATCAGTTGCGGGCGCATGGGTGCGCGCCTGAACGGATGCAGTACGAGTACACAGGCCAGCAGCTCCGGTCCCCTGCGAGCGTGTCCGCAACGGTTCCCGCAGTCCCTGCCCGTCCAGCGGTCTCACCGCGAGCAACTCCCCCGCAGAAGGGTTATCGCGGACCAACTGGCGTGAACACCAGACCCGACGTGCAAACCGACTCCGCCCTTCGAACCATCA
The DNA here is from genome assembly GCA_039915685.1 of Gemmatimonadales bacterium. Classification (GTDB taxonomy): domain Bacteria; phylum Gemmatimonadota; class Gemmatimonadetes; order Gemmatimonadales; family GWC2-71-9; genus Palsa-1233. Next base: position 15,952 of record JBDSMU010000118.1, read on the forward strand.
ATGCCCAGCCCGACACGCCCGGCACGCGGGAGCAGGTTTACTGCACCAAGGTTGGGACGTTGCGCCCCGACGAGATGTACATAGTGAGCGCCCACATGGACGGCCACGGGTTCGGCGAGGCGGCCAACGACGACGCTTCCGGGTCGGCCATCGTGTTGGAACTTGCCCGCGTGCTCAACGCGCCCGGCGTGACGAGTGAACGCTCGATCCGGTTCATCCTCTGGAACAACGAGGAAACCGGGCTCAATGGCAGCCGCGCGTACGTGGCGACCCGCGGTCCGATGCAGGGCCAGGAGTCGCCCGACAGTTCTGGTCGATACCCGGAACCGCGGTGGCTCGGCGTGATCCAGCACGACATGATGCTTTTCGACCATGGCATGCCCGACTCGACCGGCGGAGTGCGACCGGTGCAGCGCGCAGAGGCAGACGTCAACATCGAGTTCGCGGGCGGATCAACGATGGCCGCAGAATCGCAGCGACTGGCATGGTTGTTACGGGCGGCCAATGACCGCTATGCCACCGAGTACCCGGCCGCAGTCGGGGATCGAATGAGCAACACCGATTCTGCGCCGTTCGCCGATCTGGCGCCGGCGATTTCGCTGCGCGAGAATGAACGTCTTTCGCAGATCGGCCGCGGTTGGGATCCGCACTGGCACCAGCCAACCGACGTCTTCCGGACGTTCTCCGACGCCGACTTCCGCCTCGGCCTGAACGCGGCGCAGACAACCCTTGCGGCGCTTGTCCAGCTCGCGGGCATCACGGTGTCGGTGCCGTGAACGGCGCGGAAACCGGGTGCGTCGTACCGTTCACCCTCCCGCGACGACCCGCCATCCGGTAGTTTCCGCGACATCAGATCACGCTACCCCGAGCCGCAACCACCGGAGCGAGCAGAGATGGACTTCAGCCTGACCGACGAGCAGGACCAGATCAAGCAGATGGTGCGTGACTTTGCCGAAGCGGAGATCAAGCCGAACGTGATGGAATGGGACGAGGCGCAGCATTTTCCCGTCGACGTCATGCGCAAGCTCGGCGAGCTCGGAATGCTGGGAGCGATCTTTCCCGAGAAGTACGGTGGTGCAGGCCTGTCGTACGTCGACTACGTCAACATCATCGAGGAGTTGGCGGTGGTGGAATCGGGGGTGGCGCTCGCGGTGGCCGCGCACAATTCGCTCTGTGCCGGGCACATCTATCTCGCGGGCAATGAGGAGCAGCGCCAGCGCTACCTGCCGAAGCTCACGAGCGGCGAATGGATTGGCTGCTGGGCCCTCACGGAACCTTCGTCGGGTAGCGATGCATCGGGGATGCACACCATGGCCGTCCAGGAAGGCGACACGTGGATCCTCAACGGCACCAAAAACTTCATCACGAACGCCACCCACGCGAACGTCGCGGTGGTGCTGGCCGTAACCGATCGGGGGGACAAGAAGCACGGCATCACCGCGTTTGCCGTCGAGATGGATCGTGACGGCATCCGACCGGGCAAAAAGGAGAACAAGCTCGGTATGCGGATGTCGGATACCGCTGAGCTGATACTCGAGGACTGTCGCGTGCCGGCGGCCAACGTTCTTGGCAAGGTGGGGTACGGGTTCATCGATTCGATGAAGGTGCTCGACGGCGGGCGAATCTCGATCGGTGCCCTCGCCGTGGGCATTGCACGCGGTGCATACGAGGCAGCCCGCTCGTACGCGAAACAGCGGACAGCGTTCGGGCAGTCAATCGCTGGCTTCCAGGCGATCCAGTTCATGCTAGCCGACATGGCAACAGAGATCGAGGCTGCGCGACTGCTATGCTATCGTGCGGCAACGTGCAAGGATGCTGGTGATCGCACGACGACATGGTCGGCCATGGCAAAACTGTACGCATCCGAGGTCGCGGTCCGGGCGAGCGACAAAGGGGTACAGATCCATGGCGGCTACGGGTTCATCAAGGAGTATCCCGCCGAGAAGTACTACCGCGACGTCAAGCTGTGCACGATTGGCGAGGGAACGAGCGAGATCCAACGAATGGTGATCGCCAGAGCCATCCTCGCCCTGTGAACCGCGCGACGACCACGGCAGGAGAAGGGCCCGGGCGCCAACGTGATGGCACCCGGGCCCTTCTCTCAGTCGACCCTGACCTCGATGGTCAACGCGCGGCCGGGGGCCCGGAAGCCGAGCACCGATTCGTATCGCTCATCGAGCGCATTGCTCAACCGACCAGTAAGAGCCAGCCCCGGGCGGCCCGCCGCCGGCTTGCGTACCACGACGTTGGCCGAGAGGTCGACAGTGGTAACGGCCGGCAGCGTTGCCCGCCCATTCGCTGCATAGTCGAGGTCCTCGCGAGTACCGCGACGGATGGCCTGTACCCGAAGCGCTGATCCGCCGCCGCTGTTCCATGATACTCCTGCGGTGGCGCTGCGCGCGGGCCGGCGCAGCAGTGCGACCCCCTCGACGAAAAAGCCGGTGGGCGTTTCGTCGAAGCCCGACTCAGTAACTTCGGTATGCAGCCACGTGTATCCCAAGTCGGCACGGAAATGGGCCGTGACGGCGCCGGATCCCTCAACCTCGATGCCGCGGGCCCGCGCGCCCGCAACATTGAAGTAATTGGGTTCGTTGGGGTCCGTCCCGAACGAGTATTCGATCAAGTCGGTGAAGTGCTGGTTGAACCACGTGGCCCGCATCAGCACCCGACCGGCTGCGGCATGCTGGTCGATACCCAGCTCCCAACTGGTGGTCTGTTCGGGGCGCAAGTCGGGATTCCCGATAACGAATCCCTCGGCAAAGTTCTGGTAGAATGTCGGCTCGCGGAAGGCGCGACCTGCCACCGCACGGAGCCGGGTGTTGGGGGTCGCCGACAGCGCGAGTCCGCCGCGCCAGGTGCCGAACGTCCCGAACGCACTGCTGTGGTCAACCCGTACGCCGAGGTTCCACGCCACGGCTGCGGCGCTTCCGACCACCTGTGCATAACCTGCGCGGGTGACGCGCTCGACGTCCGTTGCACTCGAAAAGGGGCCGAACTCGCTGTCGGTGTCGAGAGTGCCTCGCTGCTGCTGCTGCTCGACCAAGCCACCCACCGTCATGACGCTGGTGAAGGGAAGCCGGATGTTGGTTCGGAGGTCGGCGCTGCGCCGCGCTACGTGATCGACACTTTCCTGCGCGAAGAAGCCGAGAGTATCGGCAACATCGTCTGGTCGGTCGGTGAAGCCGCCGTCGGTGCGGTGTTCGGCGAGCAGCAACCGCGCCTCCACACGTTGCGATAGCTGGCGCCCCATATCGATGCCCACGGTGACCCGCTCGCCTGCCTGGAACGCATTGCGGTCGACCACTGCGCCGCTTCCGTTTGTCGGCACCCGCACCGTGGCATCTGAGTAGTGTACTGCGATGGCGATGTCGCCGATATCCCGGCGCCCGGCGCGGCCCGTACCGTTGATAAACGTCTGATCGTACCCGCTGTTGAAGGCATGAATGCCGTCGGTACGAGTGTGCCCGGCCCCGATCCGATACCCCCCGATGCCGTTGCTGCCCGATACGGATCCGTGCAGCGCACGGGTCTCGAATGTGCCCCCGCGGACGTCGAGCGAGGGGCGGAACTGCCCTCTTCCCTGCTTCGTGAAGACCTGGATCACGCCGCTCACCGCGTCGGTACCGTAAAGCACGCTGCTGGGTCCGCGGATCACCTCGATCCGGTCCACGTCGTCGATGGTCAGGTTGGCGTAATCATGATCGCCGCCCGGGTCGTTCACCGGCACTCCGTCGACCAGCACACGGGTGTAGCCGCTTTCACCGCCGCGCGTGTACACGGAGGTCCGGGTGCCGGGCGACGAGGTCTGTACCACTGCGAGCCCGGGCACGAGTTGCAGCGCGTCAACCAGCGTGGTGATGCCCTGACGACGCAGCGCGTCGCCGTGGAGCACCGTGGTGGCTGCTGTTACGGCGGCAATGGGAACTCGCGTCGCGGTGACGACGATCGCGGGAAGCCCGGTCGGATTGCTGGAGTCAGTGGAGACTTGGGCGGCAAGTGGAGTTGTCGTGCCAAATCCGATGGAGGCCACGAGAAGCGTGGCCAGGCGTGAAGCGGGAGTGCGCATCTGTTCCTCGTCCAGGTGACCGCCGTCACCCCTGATGGGACACGCCGCGAGCGGGCGACGGGGTGTCGCAGGTCGGGACGTGGTGCGCGGGTGGTCAGGTCTCCTGGCTGTGAGGCTGCACCGCTCGCCTTCCCGGGGGTGGATTCCCAGTGGCAGATGGAGCGGACAACGCCGAGTGAACTCGGGCCTCTTACAGTGGCGGGGCCGCGCCGGATTTACACCGGCTTCCGAGATGGCCCACCCGCGTGGATCGATTGTGTGCTGCGGGACTACTGTACCGGGCTGCGTCAGGGCAGTCAACCCCGTCCCACTGTCGAAGTGTGCGTCGACCGTGCGCTTGGTCGTCCAATCACGTGTCAGGGCAAGGCAGGATTCCCCTATCGACGAGGTACACATGAGCACACGTCATCAGGCGCTATCGGCTTCCCTCATGATTGCCATGCTGGCGTCCGCTGGCTGCGCGACCAAGACCCAGACCGGAGCGGTGGTCGGCGCTGCGGGCGGCGCGGTGGTGGGCGGGGTGATCGGCAAGGCGTCCGGTTCGACCGCGAAGGGTGCGATCATCGGTGCCGTGGTCGGTGGCACGGCCGGGGCGATCATCGGCGCCAGGATGGACAAGCAGGCGAAGGAACTGGAGCAGAACATCAAGGGCGCGAAGGTCGAGCGCGTGGGCGAGGGCATCCAGGTCACATTCGATTCGGGTCTGCTCTTCGACTACGACTCCGACGCGGTGCGGGCGGCGGCGCAGGACAACCTTCGCACGCTGGCCGGCAGTCTCGGCAACTATCCCGACTCCGATCTGCTCATCGTCGGCCATACGGATGACCGCGGCACGGACTCGTACAACCTTGGTCTGTCGGAACGGCGGGCCGCCGCATCCGCGAACTATCTCGTGACTCAGGGTGTTGCCCGGTCGCGAATCAGGACGATGGGTCTCGGCGAATCGGAGCCCGTCGCACCGAATGACAATGACGCCGGTCGGCAGGCGAACCGTCGGGTTGAGGTCGCGATCTACGCGAGCGAGGCAGCGCGTGCCGCAGCGGCGAAGCAGTCCGGCAGCCGGTAGTTCACAACGAATTCGCAGTGCCGACCGGCCCCGCTCAGTGAGCGGGGCCGGTTGGCATTGGCGGGACCGTGATGCACGTGTTTTCTTCAGGGACTCGCCGTCACCCCGCAGCGCCATTTCGTCCGCTGCCTCCTCATCACCGATGGCCGACTGCATGAACCAAGACGTGATCGACGCCGCACGCGATGCATTCGGGCGTAATGGGCCGGGCATCGTGCTTGGTGCCGTGATGCACGAGGGATCAACACATCCCGAGCCACTGGTGACCCTGCCGCTGGCGATGATGAATCGCCACGGTCTGATTGCGGGCGCTACCGGCACCGGCAAGACGAAGACGCTGCAGCTCATCGCGGAGCAGCTTTCGGCCGCGGGCGTTCCCGTGTTCCTGGCCGACGTGAAGGGGGATGTGTCCGGCGTCGCGGCGGCCGGAGCGCCGCATCCGAAGATTGACGAACGCGTGACGGCGACGGGCTATGGGTGGGAGCCGACGGGATTTCCGGTCGAGTTTCTCAGCCTTACCGGGCGACAGGGCGCGCAACTCCGTGCCACGGTTTCGTCGTTCGGCCCGTTGCTGCTCTCCAAGGTGCTCGGCCTGAACGAGACCCAGACCAGCGTCCTCACCCTCGTCTTCAAGTACTGTGATGACAAGGAGTATCTGCTGCTGGACTTTGAGGACCTGCGGTCGGTCCTGCAGTATCTGACTCAGGATGGGGCGGGCGAGCTCGCCAGCTACGGCGGGATGTCGAAGCAGACCGTGGGCGTGCTGCTGCGCGAGATGGTGGAACTGGAGGCACAGGGCGCCGGCGCATTCTTCGGTGAACCCGAGTTCGACCTCGACGACCTGCTGCATGTCGACCGTGACGGCCGGGGTGTCATCAGCATGCTCGAACTGTCGGACACGCAAGACAAGCCGGCGCTTTTCTCGACGTTCATGATGTGGATGCTGGCACGGCTGTACAACACGCTTCCCGAGGTCGGAGACCTGGCTCAGCCGAAACTCGTCTTTTTCTTTGACGAGGCGCACCTGTTGTTCGACGGTGCCAGCAAAGCGTTCCGCGAACAGGTCGAACAGGTGGTTCGGCTGGTTCGTTCTAAGGGGATAGGGGTGTTCTTCGTGACTCAGAGCCCGAAGGACATTCCGGCGGACATTCTGGCACAGCTTGGCAACCGAGTGCAACACGCACTCCGAGCGTTCACCCCCGATGATGAAAAGGCATTGCGTGCCGCCGCACGAACCTTCCCGCGGACCCCGTACTATGATATCGAACGCGAACTCACTTCGCTCGGCACTGGTCAGGCGCTCGTCACGGTGCTCACGCCGAAGGGCACGCCGACTCCACCGTTCGCGACGATGATGGTGCCTCCTCGGGGCAGGATGAGTCCGCTGGCCGAAGCGGAGCTGAAGAGTGCGCTGGATCGATCACCGCAGGTGAGGGAGTACGCGCGCGCCGTCGACCGCGAAAGCGCCCGCGAGATCTTGGCGGCCCGTGCCACACGCGCCGAAGCCGACGCGCCAGTGGAAGTGCCCGCTGCAAAACGGGGACGCGCGACCAAGGAGCCGCCTTCGACGCTCGACAAGGTGCTCAAGTCATCGATGGCACGCTCTGTGGTGAATGTTGTCGCTCGTGGGATAATGGGTGCGCTGCTCGGCACCGCCGTTCGCCGTCGACGGCGATAGCGAGCCTGTTGCAAATCATCGGAAGTCGCAGGGCTTCCCACAGATAAGGGAGTGCGCAAAATGGATCGGAAGGCAACAGCACGATGGACCGGTGACCTCAAATCCGGGACCGGCAACGTCCGTCTGGGCAGCGGTGCGTTCGAGGGCAAGTATTCGTTTGGCACCCGGTTCGAGTCGGCGTCGGGAACGAATCCCGAGGAGCTGCTCGGTGCGGCGCACGCAGCATGCTTTTCGATGGCCTTCGCTTCCGCCCTGGCGAAGGCGGGGCACGCGGCCACGCACGTAGAGACCGACGCGGTCGTTCACCTGGGCATGGTTGGGGAGGGGTTCCAAATCACGGCGATTGACCTCGCTACCCGCGGCGATGTACCAGGCGTCTCGGCTGATGAGTTTGCACGTATCGCCGAGGATATCAAGACCAACTGCATCATCTCCAAGGCACTCGCCAGCGTCCCGATGACGGTCAAGGCGACGTTGGCGGGTTAGCCTCCCTGCCCGATCATCGTCCAGCACCGCAACATTGAAAAGATCGCCGGCCACCCGTGAGGGCGACCGGCGAGCTTTTCACAGCACATCGAGAGTCAGTTGGTGACGATACCCGTCATCATGATTACCTCAAAATCTGAAACCTTCACCTGCTTGAGGGTCGAAATCACCGCGTCGTTCCACCGCGCGTCGGCCGTACCGCTGAGGAAGAAATCGCCGCCGTTGTCCGCAACGATCATCCCGTAGCGCTGGAGTGCGCGCAGGATCACCTGGGCCTGCGCCGGGTAGCCGGAAATGTTGAACGATGCCTTCAGGCGTACCCGCATCCCCATCGGGGCCCGCAGCGGATCGGTGCTCGAGCTCGCCCAGTGCCGAGCGGGTGGCAGGTACGCGCGCCGCGAGAGGGTCACGGTGAACCGGAGCGCATGGTTGATCGCTCCCTGTTCGACGACTTCGTCGTAACGAACCAGACCCGGGAAGATCGGGAGGCCTGCCGCGTCAGCCGAGGTCCATCCGGCGGGACGAGTCGTACCGTTCACCAAATCGAAGATCGCGCCCGAACCCGCGCTCCACGGAGGCCCGCCCTGCAGGTCGAACATCTCGAAGAGCCGGAATTCATCGCGCGTGATCACCAGCAGGTGACGATCGCTACTCGGCTCAATCGGGGGGTTTGGCGGTATCGGGTACGGGCCCGCGTCGCTCTCATCGGAGTAAAAGAAGCTTATGGGAAGCTTGGGCTGGTCGTCAGGAACGACAATGTACGGGATGCCGAAAGGACCCCCGTTCCAGTTCGCCCCGAAGTCCGGATGGAGGCTTTTGGTCAGTCCGATAGACGTCAGGATGGCCTGCGAGTTCGGGTCGATGGGTGACCCGTCCACGGGTGTGTTCCACGGGTCACTGGCCGGAAACACCACGCGACCGCGCAGGCTGGCGTTCACGCCGAGATCAGGGCGAGCTCCGGTAGGCGGCGGCGGCGGCGGCGGCGGCGGTGGTGGTGGTGGCGGCGGCGGCACGATAGGCGCGTTCACGACGTTCACCGAGTCAATCAAGCGTGCGGGTGAACCTGAAACCGACCCGGCCGAAACTGTGATGGTGTCGACGTAGAGCCCGGGACGGAGCCCGGCCAGGTTGCGATTCCACTGGACAGTGCCATTCCCCTTGCCTGAAGCCGTCACGAATACCGTCCACGGCTTGCGAGCGGTGGCGCTCCACGACTGCTTGGCCGCCTGCCTTCCACTCAGGGAAACTGCACCTGCGCCCGCGGGGGCCGGCGCCCCGGAATCGATCGTTACGGCGAGAGAGCCCGGACTGAGGTTGAGGAGCGCAACTGAACCAGCAGCCTGTGCCTTGGTGTCAACAAATGTGGTCTGCTCGGTCACGGATGTCGCCGGGTCGTCGCACGCGGTCAGGACCACGACGGGGATCAGGGCGAGCAGGAAACGCTTGGTCATGGCTATCCTTGCGAAGCGGGCATGGTTGGGGGATCTCCCAGAAGGATCGGCGCGTGCGCTACGATTCTTGAGGGACGGCCGGACGAATGCCGGCATTTGGACAAGGCTGCAACCGCGGACGCGGCGCCGCGGTTCCCCCTGGCTGCCACCACCGTTCTCGATGAGATGTCCATGACCATTCGCCTGCGCCGCGTTCTGCTGGGTGCCGTGTTGATCGAGCTGCTCCCGGTTGCGATTCTGTCGGTGGTAACTGCATGGTTCGGCCCGAGTAACAAGGCCTCCGCAGCAGCGTTCGCGGAGTCTGCAGCGCGAACGGTGGCAGTCGTCGGCGGGCTTGGTGTCGGGCTCGCCGCAGGGTGGTGGGTCGCCCGGCCGGTGCCCTCGACGGCAAAAGTGCACGGGTTTCTCACCGGGCTCTTCGCCGGCGCCCTGGAGGGCGCGATGCTCGTGGTGGCAGCGGTACCCTCCGATCCGGTCTACATCTTCGCTGCGCTCGGCAGGATCGCCGCCGCGGCCGCCGGCGGAGCGCTCGCGGCGCGCGGCCAGGCAACCACGACATGAAAGTTTCTGACCAAGATCACTCACCCGCCCGAGGGTTTCATGAATGACACCGTGGCATCCGGTTCCTGGCTGACATGGGCGCTGCTTGCCGCGGTCTTCGCGGCGCTCACGGCGATCTTTGCAAAGATCGGACTGGAAGGAATCGATTCCGACTTTGCGACCCTGATTCGCACTGTCGTGATCGTCATGGTGCTGGCGGGGTTTGTGGCATCGACCGGGCGTTGGCAGAATCCGTTCCGCCTCGAGGGCCGGACCCTCGGCTTCCTGGTGCTCTCCGCGATGGCCACCGGGGCCTCGTGGGTCTGCTATTTCCGGGCGCTCAAGCTTGGGGATGCGTCGCGCGTTGCGCCGATCGACAAGCTGAGTGTCGTGCTGGTGGCAGTGCTGGGCACGTTCGTGCTCGGCGAGCGACTTGCACCGCGCGACTGGTTGGGGATCACCCTCATCGGCGGAGGCGCCGTGCTGCTCGGATTGAAGCGATGATATCGCTCGACGAACTGTTTGCGAGCAACCGCGCCTGGGCAGCCGCGCGAACCGCGCGCGACCCGGCATTCTTCTCCGATCTCGCGTTGCAACAGGCGCCCCGGTTTTTGTGGATCGGTTGCGCTGATTCCCGGGTGCCGGCCAACGAGATCGTCGGCATGCAGCCCGGCGAACTATTTGTACACCGGAATGTCGCAAACCTCGTGGTCCACACCGACCTCAATTGCCTCTCGGTCCTTCAGTTCGCGGTCGACGTGCTCGGTGTCGAGCACGTGCTGGTGGTGGGACATTACGGCTGCGGCGGCATCACCGCCGCTCTCCGCGGAGAGCCGCTCGGGTTGGTGGACAACTGGTTGCGCCACATCCAGGATGTCGCCGATGTCCATCGCGCCCGGCTCGACGCGGTGCCCGAGGCCGCGGTGCCCGATCGACTCTGTGAACTCAACGTGATCGAACAGGCCGTGAATGTCTGTCGCACCTCGATCGTGCAGGCAGCGTGGTCACGGGGACGGAAGCTCGCCGTGCATGCGGCCGTCTACGCACTCCGCGATGGCCTGATGCGCGACCTCGGCTTTCACGCCTCCGGACCCGATGATGTGCAGGCGTCATGGGCGTCGGCGATCGACAGACGGCCGACGACCGAACTGTCCCCCGGCTGACTGCTGGAGCGCTACTTGCCGCCGGCACCACCGAGGTATCGAAGCAGCGCTGATTCCTCGGGTTGGAGCCCGCTGGCGGTGCGGCCGGCCTGAGCGTCGAGCCAGCGCTTCCGTGCTGCAGGGTGTTGGTACGCATCGATAATCGCGGGATGGATGTAACAGCGCCTGCAGACGGTGGGCGTATTGCGGAGTTTGCTCGCCACGGCGGCCACCGCTTCCAGAAGGAACGACCGGGCCGAAGGGCCCGCGTCGTGCGAGAGGTCAGCCAGATGGCGAGCCGCCAGCAGGGTTCCGGCCCAGGTCCGGAAGTCCTTGGCCGTGAAGTCATCGCCTGCAACTGCGCGAAGGTATTCGTTCACGTTGGTGGAGGTGATCGGCTGGGGCGCGCCGTCGTCGTCGATAAACTGGAACAGATCCTGGCCCGGCAGATCGCGACATTGCGAGACGAGGCGGGCGAGTCGGCGGTCGTTCACGACGACGGCGTGGCGAACGCCGCTCTTCCCCGGGAACGTGAGCCGTACTCCACCGTCCTGCACCGCCGCATGGCGGTCGAGAAGGGTGGTAAGGCCGAACGATTTGTTCGTGCGGGCGTATTCCTCGCTCCCAACCCGAATGAAGGTCGTTTCGAGGAGCCGGACCACCACGGCAAGCACCTTGTTTCGCGGCATTCCGCGGAGGGCGAGGTGCGCGTTCACCTCCCGACGGATTTTGGGCAGGGCGGTGCCGAACGCGACCATGCGTTCGTACTTCGTCTCGTCTCGCACCCGGTGCCAATCGGGATGATACCGATACTGCTTACGCCCGCGTGCGTCTCGGCCAGTAGCCTGAATGTGACCGGCGGCCGCAGGACAGATCCAGACGTTGGTCCACGCCGGCGGAATCGCGAGTGCACGAATCCGGGCCAATGTGTCGCGATCCGTGATCCGGTCGCCCGCAGCGTCCCGGTAGGTGAACCCTTTCCCCGATCGTTGTCGCGCCATCCCGTCGCGGGCGTCCGTCACATGGCGCAGCGACGCGGCTCGTGCCGCGTCGCGTGGCGCCATGAACGGATTGCGGGGTCGCTTGCGCCTCAGGCTTTCTGGCGCCACGCGTTGTGGATCGTTTCCTCGATCCCCGGAAGGGTTTCGTCAAGAGCGGGGAGGCCTTCCTCTTTCAGCAGCGTCACGACGGTGCTGGGAATCAGGTCATTGAGCGCCATCACCATACCGGCGTAATCGGTGAGGTGGTTCTCGGCGACGGCGGCAACACGGGCATCGCCCAGCGACCGTGCGGTGGTGTGTAGCATGACATAGCCGATGGTCGCCAGCGAGAACGCGGTGTAATCGTCGCGGAGGTTCTTCGGCAGCTTCTCGGTGCGAACGAGGTCGATCGCGGCAGCCCCCAGCCCCGCAACCGTCGATGCAGCGCGCTTGATGAAGTCTGCCACGTCGAGGCGCGGGCCCGAGTCGCGAAGGTCCTCGAGGCCACGGAGCGAGGTGATGTGGCGCTCTATCGTGGCATGCATCCCCCGAAGCGCCACGCCGACGGCGGGGTAATCGCCCTCGAAATCCTCGACCTGCGCCATGATTGCCTTCTCGATGTGGTCCTCGAGCGCGAGCATGTCGGTGACGTAACTGTGGATTGCATCCTTGCTGGTGCGTGCCATTGGTACACTCCTCTATGGTCGGGGCCGGGACGTCCGGCAGGGAACTGCGTGTCGAATCGGGCGAGATCTGCCCGCTCGACCTTCAGACGATCTGCCCCGACCGGTGCCGCACAGCGCTGACGTGGATATTGTTCCGCGGACCACCCACCGGGGAGACACCGATCGGGCGCTCGTTCACGTGGTTTGTCCTCCGGCTCTTCTTTCGCCGTCTCGAGGTGGTCGGGGCCGAGCGGGTCCCGCGGGCAGGCGCCGTGCTGCTGGTGCTCAATCATCCCAACGCCTTGGTCGATCCGATGCTGGTGCTTGCCCTGTCACCGCGCCCGGTGGTGTTTCTGGCCAAGGCGCCACTCTTCCGTCTCCCGGTCATCGGGCAACTGGTTCGGGCGAGCGGCGCGATCCCGGTAGAGCGGCCCCAGGATCCCGGCGGCGACGTCTCCCGCAACCAGACAATGTTCGCGCAGGTCCAACAGGCACTGGCCGCCAAGCGCTGTATCGCCCTCTTCCCGGAGGGCACCTCCCACAGCGATCCGCAGCTCCATCCCTTCAAGACCGGTGCGGCACGGATCGCACTTGGTGCTGCGGCAACCGGGATCGCTGTTCACATTGTTCCAGCGGGACTGTTTTACACGTCGAAGGCGACGTTCCGCAGTGCAGCCTTGCTATCGGTGGGCGAACCGATGCTCATCCCCGCCACCGGTCCGGGCGGCGACCCCGATCACGCGGCGGTGCGCGATCTCACCGATCGCCTCGAGCGGGCGCTCGCTGGGGTGACGCTCCAGGCCGATCGTCACGAGGCAATGACCATCGCATCTCGGGTGGAGCTGCTCCTCACCTCGGGCGACGCTGCCGACGGGCGTCGTTTGCCCCTCGCCGAGCAGCTTGCGTTGCGCCGCCGCGTGGTGTCGAGCCTCCGACGGATCAGCTCCACTCGACCCGTCGAACTGGCGCAACTCGGCGAACGGGTCGCACTGTTCGAGGCGAGCCTCGCTGATGCTGGGCTCGATACCGAAACCTTCAACTACCAGCTGCCCGGCGCTGGTGCCGCTGCCATGGCGACGGCAAGGATGCTCCTGTACATCTCGATCGTGCTGCCGGTGGCTGCCGCAGGCTTGATGGTACACTACCCGGCCTACCGGCTCATCGGAGTGCTGGCCACGTCGGCAACGCGTACCAGCTCGGATGTCGAAGCGACCGCGAAGATTGTCATCGCAACCTTGCTCTTTCCCATGACATGGGTCGCTGTTGGGCTTGGAGCCGGTCAACTGTACGGGTCCGCGGCCGGTTGGGCAGCGGCCGCTGTCGCACCGGGCGCAGGCTACGTGGGATTGCGCCTGGTGGAGCGTCTCGATCGGTTCATTGGGGAGGGGAAGGGAGTGCTGCTCTCCGTGTTCCGTCCCGCTCAGTATCGCGCGCTGATGGAGGAGCGTGCGGCACTGCGCGAGGACATTGTTTCGCTGGACCCGGGTGGAGCGGAGGGATGATCCACGCCACCTGGATCACCTTGGCGGGACGTCGCTAGAGACGCTGCTCCTCGGGCACGTCGTGAATCGTGACCAGTTCAGTCACACGGAGCTTCCGCCGCATCGTCGGGAGCTGCAGCGTGACTTCCTCCCCGACCTGTCGGTCCTTCAGCGCGCGACCGAGAGGTGACGCCAGCGAAATATGACCGGCGTCGATGTCCATCATTTCGGCGAGCACGAGGGTGTATTCCTCAGGCTCACCGGTGGTCACGTCCTCGACTTTGACCCGTGAACCCAGTCCGACTCGATCGGTGGGGGCCTCCGTATTTGCGAGTTCCGAGACCTGACTGAGGCGCTGGTGCAATTGTCCGAGTCTTGCCTGCACGAATTGCTGTCGCTCCAGGGCGGCCTTGTACTCCGAGTTTTCGCGCAGGTCGCCCATTTCCACGGCGGTTGCGATCGCCTGTGGAAGGGTGACGGCCAGTTCATGGCTCAGTGCGGTGATCTCTGCCCCGAGCTTCTCGCGCATTTCCCTGATCATGGCATCAATTCCTTCGTCCAAGTCGAAAACGATCCACGGTCCACTCGGCGCTAGGCCGGGTGGACCGCATCTGACGGAGTATAGCCCCTCCAGCCGGTTGGAGGCGAGGGGAGGCAAAGTAGATTGAGGGATGCGACCCAGTTTTCGCGTCTCGTTCTGGCTTGCCCTGATAATCGGGGGGTGCGGGCCGTCCGTTGTCCAGCAGGGTCCCGAGGCCGCGGTTCAGGTTGTCGCATCCGACTCCATGGCTCGGGTGAAGCTGGCAGAGGTGGCGCGGGAGGTGCCGAGGGCCGTGCTCGAATTGCGCTACGCGACGACCCAAAACTTCACCGGGGGCGTGCTGCCCGGATACGACGCGCCAGTGGTACTCCTTCGACGAGAGGCTGCGTTGGCGCTTGCAAAGGTTTCCGCGCGGGTGGAGGCGCAGGGCTACCGCCTCAAGATCTGGGATGGCTACCGACCGGTTCGGGCGACTCTGGCCATGGTGGCTTGGACCGAACGGGAGCGACGCACCGACCTGCTTGATGACGGATATATCGCGCGCCGTTCGCGGCACAATCAGGGGGTGGCCGTCGATCTCACTCTGGTCCGGGCCGACGACGGGACCGAGCTCGACATGGGAACACCGTTCGACGAGTTCTCGTCGCGCGCACACACCGCGAACGCGACCGGGATTGTCGCCGCGAATCGGCGAATCCTCATTGACGCGATGGCGTCCGCTGGTTTCACCAACTACACCAGTGAGTGGTGGCATTTCTCGTTTTCAGTGCCCGATCCCCTCCCGTTCGATCTCCCGCTGGCCGAGTGGCGCGTGCGTGAAGTCCGTTGATGGCATGGGTTTTCGCTTGACCCGGCGCGTCGGCGCGGGTATCCTAGAGCGCGAATTTCGCTTGTGCACCTTGTCACAAGCGGCCCACCCCGCAGCCGGGATGTCCAGCTGATGCGACTCGTGCGCGCGCCGTGGCGGCAAGTGCTGCCTTTCGGCCTGCTCTCCCTCCTCCTGCTTGGTCTCGCAGCATGCGACCCGGCCAGCTATCCCCAGTCCACGTTGCACCCCAAGGGCGATTTCTCGACCATGGTGGATGACGTGTTCATGACCACCGTGTGGCTCGCCCTCATCGTGTTCATCGCGGTGGAGGGGGGCCTTCTCTGGGCGATCTGGCGCTTCCGCTCGAAGCCGAACGATGCCAAGCCGAAGCAGATCCACGGCA
>JBDSMU010000151.1:0-15670 GCA_039915685.1 Gemmatimonadales bacterium
GCCAAGACCGAGTATGTCCGCGCCGAAGTGCTGGCGATGGGATACGCGGCCGTGGGCGACCTCGACGCCGCCTTCGCGAGCCTGCAACGCGCCCTTGAGGCGCGGTCGGCGGGATTGATCTACCTGCATCTCGATCCCGGATATGAGCCGCTGCGCGGCGACCTGCGGTACGACGAGCTGGTCCGGAAGGTCGGGTTGCGGTAGGTCACACGCCCGCAAGCACCCCATCCAGCCACTCCCGCGCTGACGTGAGTTCCACCTCGTCGATCGAATGCCCCATGCCCGTGCGCGTGACGGACGTGAGCGCCGTACCAGCACCAGTGAGCGCTGCCCAACCGGCCTCCGCCTTTTCGAAACCGATCGCCGCGTCCGCCGTGCCGTGTCCCCACCACACCGGCGTCGCACCGATGCGCGCCACATCGATCGACGGATGATCGGCGAGAAATCCGCTGAACACCATTACGCCTGCAACACGGCCGGGATTCCGGAGCGCAAACCCCAACGCCGACGTGCCGCCCTGCGAGAATCCTCCGACAACTAGTTGTCGCGGCACAAAACCGAGCTTTGTAGGAAGATCCGTGCGGATGAATGCATCGAGCGCTTCCTGACCCCCGGCGAACGACTCCGGCTCGGGCGCGGTACCTCCCATGAACCGGTACCACGCCCATCCGCCGCCATAACCCCACGGCGCGCCCGGAAATGGCGCCCTGACCGACACCACGGTAGCGGTCGGATGCAGCTCGCGTCCCAACGGAAAGAGGTCACGTTCATCGCTGCCTCGTCCGTGCAGCAGGACGATCACGGGAGCGTCGTCGGAGCCCTTTTCGATCAGGCAATGGAGCGGTGTTTTCATCGTCGATCCTCCGTGCGATGGGCCAGCAACCCCCTTACTGATCCGGGAACTTCCGACTAAGATTGCCTCTTCGGCTCATGCCGGATTTTTTCGGGGCGTAGCGCAGTCCGGTAGCGCACTACCTTGGGGTGGTAGGGGTCGCGGGTTCAAATCCCGCCGTCCCGATGACAAAGGCAAAAACATGAGGAACCGGCATCTCTACCAGGTGCCGGTTCCTCTGCGTCGTGTTGCTGGCACCCTCCCAATCATGCTCAACCCCCGCGCTTCTGCAGCTCCTTGAGGGCCTCCGAGTGTTTCTGCGCGGCCGCCTTGCGGAGCCACTCCATCCCCGACGTCTCGTCCTTGTTAACACCCTTTCCGCGGAGGTAAGCCTGCGCGGCCTGCCAGGCGGCCTCGGCGGAACCGTTGTTCGCCGCCTTCTCGAACCACAATACCGCCTCGGCCTCATTCTTCTGGGTACCACGCCCGCGAGCGAGGAACTCGCCAACCTTGGCCTGTGCTACCGCGTCATCCTGTGCCGCGGCCCGCCGATACCAGACAAGCGCCTCCGATTCGTCCTTCTTGGTCCCGGCACCGTTCTCGAGTCGGAACGCAAGGGTCTGCTGCGCCTTCAAGTGTCCGCCGGCAGCAGCTTCGCGGAGAAGCGCCACCGACTCACTCGCCGATTGATAGGTCCCGCGGCCAAGCTCGACGAGCTTGGCGAGCAGGAACTTCGCCTCGATATCGGTCGCCGACGCCTTGCGGTACCACTCGACCGCGCGAGCCGGATCTTCACCCACGCCCTGTCCCTTGTCGTACATCGTGCCCAGAATGCGCTGCGCCGTGGCAGACCCGTTGGTTGCTTCGGCTTCACACGCCACCGCCGCGGCAGACCAGTCGCTCGCTCCCGACGCGCGCGCACAGGAGACGGTCGCGGGTGCGCTGCCAGCGGCCGCGCCGCGACGGCCCCCATCGGTGGTTACCGTGCCGGCTCGTGGTGAGGTACGGGCGGCGGATGCAGGTGCGACGGGCTGAACGGCCGGATTGTCGACATTTGCTCTCGGTGAAAGCGATGCAGCGGCGATGGTGTCGTTCGATGTCGCTGCAGTGTCGCCACTCACGGCCACGTCGTCGGCAGGCGAAGCGCTGCTTCCTCCCCGGGAGGCTGCGAACGCCACCGCCGCGAGCAGCGTCACCGCTGCCGCAATCGTGACCGGCATCCCGACCCGGCGGCCCGCGCGAGGCGGCGGCTCCGAGATCTGGCTAAACGTGCCCGATCGCTGGGCGTCAAGCATTGCCATGAACTCGTGCATCGTTTCGAACCGCTCTGCCGGTTCCTTGGCCATCGCCCGATGGATCGCCTCGTCGAGGCCAGGCGGAACATCCGGCACCTTGCTCGCCAAGGGCGCTGGATCAGCGACCAGCTGCTGATAGAGCATTGCACGAGTCGTATCGCCCTCGAACGGGAGCTGGCCGCTGATCATCCGGTATCCGACGACGGCGAGCGAATATTGGTCGCTGCGTGCATCGATCGACTTGTCACCGCACGCCTGCTCGGGACTCATGTACTGCGGTGTCCCGATGATGATGCCTGTGGTGGTGAGCGCTTCGCCTTGTTCGTCGTCGCTTCCGCCCACGGCCTTCGCGATTCCGAAGTCCATGAGGAGGACACGACGGTCGCGACCCTCCAGCATGAGGTTCTCTGGCTTGATGTCGCGATGGATCACGCCCATCTCGTGCGCGGCAGCCAGCCCTGACGCTGCCTCGCGGAGGATGCGGCGGACATCTGCCACCGGCATCGCGCCTTCGCGGTCGATGTACGCGCGCAGGCTCTCACCCGCGATGAACGGCATGATCAGGAAGGCGAGACCGTCGCCTTCGCCGACGTCGTAAATCGGCACAATGTTGGGATGCCGCAAGGTCGCGATCGTCTCGGCTTCGCGCCGGAAACGCTCGACCATGCCCGGCGTCAGTCCGAGCTCGGGGCGGAGCACCTTGACCGCGAGGTCGCGCTTGAGGCGGAGGTCACGGGCCTTGAATACCTCGGCGAAGCCACCGGCGCCGATCCGGTCCCCGAGCTCGTAGCCGGGGCCCAGCGCGCGCTGCAGCTTTTTGCGCAGTTCGGCAGGGCTCATCCCGACGCCAGAAACCGCGACCATTTCGCCGGTTTCGCGGTTCAAACCTCCCGGCGGAGTGGCGGATCCACAGACGTAGCAGAACGCAGCCACGCCCGGCAGGGGCGTGTGGCACGTTGGGCACGCCCGGGTCGGCTGGCTCATGCGAGGTCCACGTTGGATGAAGAGAGATGTAGGCTAGCCAGCTTGTAGGTCCCGTTCAAGGGGTTGAGCCTTCGACCCGATCACGCCGGCCGGAGCTGGCGGGCCGGCGGCCCGGGGCGGGTGATGAAGAACGCCGATGCACGTCGGGTCGACGGATGGAGCAAATCGTGCGCCGACTGCCACGCCACAAGAAACTTTTCCGCGCGCACCACCGGGACCAACGCCCATACGCTGCCGCCAAACCCGGCGCCGAACGCCGAGGCCGCCGCCGCGCCGAGCCGAGTTGCAGATTCCACCAGTGCACGCGTTTCCGGTACCTGGTTGCCGAGAACAGTATCGGCGAGTTGCTGCGAGCGGGCCACTAGGGGACCTATCGCCTGAATGTGCCCAGCTGCAACGTGGTCGGTGACCTGCGGAATAATTTCCAGCGATTCGGCACGGAACTGGTCGAGCCGGCGATGGAGGGCCGCGTTCGCCGATGCGGGCAAGATCGCACCGGCCTCGATGCGGCGAAGGAGCGACCGACCGTCGGCATCGCCGACATCCTCGAGTTCGTCGGCCAATGCTGCTGTCTCCGTCGCGAGGGCGTTGTACCGATCCTTCGCGCCGGCGCTCTTTGATGCGCGGACGCCCGACATCGCCACCGCGAAGGTCCATTCGTCAGGGAGCTCCACAGTTCTCTCGTGTTCCACTGGCAGGAACCGGAACTGCGACAGCATGCCTGCTTCGCAGCAGAGAATCGCAGTGTGATCCTGGCTGCCGCCGTGCGTGCCGACACCACGATCAGCGGGGAACGCACCGAAGGCCTTCCCGTTCTCAACAGCGCCGAGGTATCCAGCGATGTCGAGACGTGTGGGTAGCGCAGCTTGCCATGCAGCATTGCTGTCGAGCTCGTTGGCATTGGCCAGGGCGAGATAGCAGCCGATCACAAAGGCACTTGACGATGACAGCCCCGATGCCCGCGGCAGTGACGACGAGAACGCGATGTCGGCACCGCGGGTGATGCCCGCGTCGCGCACCAGCCGGCGAACAACCGAGATCGGGTAGTTGATCCACTGACCCGGTAGGGCTGGCGCATCGGCCGTCACCGGCACCGAGGCCGGGCGTCGGCTGGCGGCATCGAGCAGTTGCACCACGCCATCGGTTCGGGGCCGTGCCATGATGTGGAAGCCGCGCTCGACGGTGCAAACCAGGGAACGGCCGCCGCCATAGTCGGTATGCTTGCCCAGCACTTCGATCCGTCCCGGGACCCACCACGCAGGAAGTGAGGACCCCGGCTCAGCCCCCAGCCCCAACGCACAACGACTGAAGTGCGGTGCGGCGTCCCGCGCGCCAGTGTCCGTGAGCCCGATGTTTCGCAGTTGCTCCACCCACCGGGAACTCACGGGTCGACGCGCATTACTGCAAGCCGCGCCGCGACGGTCGCGATGTCGTCACGCGCAGATAGGTCGAGGACGCCAGTTGCTGTTCTCACCGGTCGGCACACCATCCCTCGTGTGATCGCGAGACTCACGGCGTCGGGCAGCTCGTGTTCACCCCGTTCGGACGCGCCCACGTCGCGACATGGCTGGAAGATCTCAGCGTCGAAGCGCCAAAGATTCATGCTCACCGGTGCGTCGGGCGCCAGGGCAGCGAGGTGCGCATCGGACGGTTTCTCCACCACATCGAGCAGCCGGCCATCCACGTCGATCACCAAGCGCGCGAAGGCGCGCACCCGCGCCGCCGGGAAGTTGCTCCGATTGACCAACGCTGAGGCGTCGAACGCAGCGCATGACGGGCCATCGACGCTGGCCAACTCGGCGAGCAGCGTGCTGTCGTACAGGTTGTCGCCATTGAGCACGAGGAACGGCTGGCTGCCGACCCAATCGCTGGCGGCCAGAACCGCACGGGCGGTGCCGGTTGGTTGATGCTGCACGATCGGCGTGACCCGGGTGCGACGCGGCGGATGCACGTCGAGATGCGCCGTGATCGCGTCGTGTGCCGGCGGGACCACCAGACCGACACGCCGGATGCCCGCATCGGCGAGCGACGTCAGGATGTGGTCGAGGAACGGGCGCCCTCGCGCATCGGGCACCATGGACTTGACGCCGAGCGCCGCGACTCGGCTCTGCTCCGCGTCGAGTCTCGCTCCGGGCGCGGGACGTTGCATGCGGGTCCCGCGCCCGCCCGCGAGCAGCAGCGCCGAATCGGTCGGCCGCATCACGATGCCGGCGCGCTGCTCCAGAGTTGGCGGACGATGCGGGTGAGCAGCGTTCCGCTGACCACGAAGACGATCCCCCAGAAGAGCGCGGTCCCATTGTGTCCGTAGAGGAACGACCCGGTGCCGAACAGCGCGCCGTACACCGTGAGACAGCCCAGCATCCAGGCGAGGAACGCCTGGGGCAGGGAATCAGGTGAGGGCGGAAGCCCAGACTCTGCACGGATTGCCGCCCACCCCGGACCGGCCGGGCGGACGGTGCGATAGAACGACACCAGCTTCTCGCGGTCAGTCGGTGAGGTCACCAACGCGGTAACCACCCACGCCATCGTGGTGATCGCGACCGTCGCGAGCAGCGGCACGTGTGCGGGCATCACCACGCCCTGCTTGTACGCGATGAAAAATCCGAGCGCCGCGGTGAACGACGCCACCATCGCGGCGATCTCGCACCACGCATTGATGCGCCACCAGAACCACCGCAGCAGGTATAGCAGGCCGGTTCCTGCGCCGATCGACAGCAGAAGCTGGAACGACTGCTGTGCCGTTTCCAGCACGAAGGTGAGCGCGCCGGCGATCACCATGAGGGCGACCGTCATGATCCGGCCCATCTTCACGTAGTGCCGCTCGTCTTGGCCGGGGCGTACGAACTGGCGCCAGAAGTCGTGCACCAGGTACGACGCACCCCAGTTGAGGTGGGTCACGATCGTGGACACGTACGCGGCAAGCATCCCTGCGATCATCAGGCCGAGGAAGCCGTGCGGGAGGAATTTGAGCATGGCGGGATAGGCCATGTCATGGCCAAGCAGGCGCGGGTCGACGTTGGGGAACGCAAGGCGGATGTCTTCCAGTGTCGGGAACATCACCAGTGACGCGAGGGCCACGACAATCCAGGGCCACGACCGCAGTGCGTAGTGTGCGACATTGAAC
The DNA here is from genome assembly GCA_039915685.1 of Gemmatimonadales bacterium. Classification (GTDB taxonomy): domain Bacteria; phylum Gemmatimonadota; class Gemmatimonadetes; order Gemmatimonadales; family GWC2-71-9; genus Palsa-1233. The sequence continues at coordinate 6,236 of JBDSMU010000151.1, forward strand.
AGCAGCGTGCCCGCCAGCGCGTCGCGTTCCGACCGTGCCGCCAGCATTCGTTGCGCGATGTAGCTCCCACCACCTGGCTCTGCGCCGGGGTACCAGACCGACCACCACTGGATCGTCAGCGGGATGATAAATATCGAGAGCGTCAAACCCCAGTTCCCGAAGTCGGGAACCAATGCGATGGTTTGAGCCGGGAGCTGCGCGACGAGACCGGACAGTCCGCCCACCTCGGGTTGCGCCAATGCGAACCACGCGGCCGCGAACGCACCTGCCATCGCGATCCCGAACTGGAAGAAGTCGACCACCAGTACGCCCCAGAGTCCCGACGTGGCGGCGAAGGCGATGTTGATCACCGCACAGATGAGGAGCGTCTTCCCCATTGGCCAGCCCAGCACGACATTGGCGATCTTGGCGGCGGCGAGATTGACAGTGGCCATGATGAAGCAGTTGAACACGAGCCCAAGGTAGATGGCGCGAAAGCCTCGCACCAACCGGGCCGGACGCCCACTGTAGCGAATCTCGTAGAATTCCAGGTCGGTGAGCACCCCGCTCCGCCGCCAGAGGCGCGCGAAGAAGAACACCGTCATCATGCCGGTGAGCAGGAACGCCCACCATTGCCAGTTGTTGGCCACACCACCGGTTCGCACCAGGTCGGTCACGAGGTTCGGCGTGTCGGTGCTGAACGTGGTCGCGACCATCGAGACGCCAATCAGCCACCACGGCGCCGACTGGCCCGACGTGAAAAATTCGGCGGTGCTTTTGCCAGCGCGGCGCGCCAACAGTACTGGTGGAATGAAGCAGAGGCCGATCGTGACGAGGATGATCACCCAGTCGAGCGTGTTCGGGTTCACGCGCCCGTCCGGGGACGCTGCCAGCCACCGCGGGTGAAGTCGGGGAATGTCATCGGTGCACTGCGGCGCTTGAGCGACGCCTCGCTGAGTGGCCATGGCGCGCTCCACGCCGCCGCATCGTAGACATCGAAATCGGGCGGCGCGCCTTCGCGCATGCATTCGATCAGTCGGAAGGCCATGATGTAATCCATCCCGCCGTGGCCGCCCTTCGCACGGGCGATCTCACCGACGCGCTGCCACAGCGGGTGGGTGTACTCCGCCTTGAACTCCTCCACCGGGCGAAATTTGTGTCCGCCCTCCTGACCGTCGAACATGACGCGACCCGGATAGTCCTTGAAGACACCTTTGGTACCGCGTACCGAGTTCAGGCGATCGTACGGCGTGGGGAGGGTGACGTTGTGCTGCAACGTGATCGTCCGGCCGCGGACGGTCTTGATGAGCGAGGTGTTGATGTCGCCGGCGATGTATCGCTCGCGCCACTTGGGCGAGTCCCGCGGCACGTGCTCCTCGCGCCAGTCGGTGAGGCCGCGCTCGGGGGTCGACATTGACACGAGGTAGTCGAAACGGTCGCCCTTGTGAATGTCGAGATACCACGCGACTGGCCCCAGCCCGTGGGTTGGATAGAAGTTTCCCTCGCGACGGGTGTGTGGTGCCCGTCGCCAGAGCCCTTCGTCGCGGTCTTCGAACAGGATGCTGCGCAGGTCGTGGATATATGCCGCCTCGGCATACAGGATCTCACCGAAGCGTCCCTGCTTGACCATGTTGTCGACCAGCATCTCGTTGAAGTCGTAACAGCAATTCTCCATCATCAGGCAGTGGCGGCGTGCCTGCTCCGATGCCCGTACCAGCTCCCAGCATTCGTCGATGGTGCCTGCCGCCGGAACCTCTGTGGCCGCATGCTTGCCGGCCTTGAGCGCGGCAAGGCAGACCGGCACGTGCCACTCCCACGGCGTTGCGGTGTAGACGATGTCGATGTCGTTGCGCTCGACCAGTTGCTCGAAAGCGCGATCGCTGCTGGTGAACAGCGCGGGATCGCCCTTGCCGGCGGCGCGCACCCTGGCCGCGGCCCGTTCGGCCTTTTCAGGCACGATGTCGCAGAGCGCCGTGATCATGACGCCGTCGATCGCGAGCAACTCGCCCAGCACCGACGATCCGCGAAGCCCGGTGCCGACGATCGCGACTCGCACGGTTTCATGGCGCGCAAACGGCACGCCCATCATCGAGTCAGCAGCGGGCACCGGCGGCCCTTCGGTTCCGGCGACTTCAGGCGCGTGAGCGAGGGCGTAGGCGGCGCCGGCGACCCCGGCGGCCTTGAGCAGGTCGCGGCGAGTGAGCGCCGCGTCGGGTGCGTGATCTGACATCTGGAATCCGTGGCGGAAGGAATGCGCCGCTGGGCACGCTGGATTCTACCCCGATACTGCGCAGATCGGGAGCGCGGCGCGCTATCTTGGGAGATCCCACCATGCTGATTCCACACCCTCGTCGCCCGCTCGGATTCGCCGCCGCCCTGGCCACGGTGGTCGCGAACATCGTGGGCACCGGTGTGTTCACGACACTGGGCTTCCTGGTGCTCGAGACCACCGACGGCTTCACCCTGCTCGCTCTCTGGGCCGTCGGTGGGCTGATCGCCCTCGCCGGCGCGCTGAGTTACGGCGAGCTTTCCGCCGCCATCCGCGGCTCGGGCGGGGAGTACCGATTTCTCGGGCGCATCTACAACCCTGCAGTCGGGGCCGTGGCCGGCTGGGTATCAGTCGCCGTAGGCTTCGCCGCTCCGGTGGCGCTGGCCGCAATGGCACTCGGCCGATACGGCGGCCCGCTGGTGCAGGTGCCCGGGCGTACGCTCGCAATCCTGGCGATCGTGGGCGCCACTGCGGTCCATTCTCTGGCCCCCGAGGTGGGCGGAAAGGTGCAGGTCGCCGTGACCGCGCTCAAGGTGTTGCTGATCGTCGCGTTCGTCGGTGCCGGCCTCGCCAGCGGTGTGGAATCTGGGCTCTCCTTCGCGCCAACATCGGCGTCGCTCGGCGAGATCGCCAGCGGCCCGTTTGCCATCTCGCTCATCTTCGTCTCGTACGCATACTCCGGCTTCAATGCGGCGGCCTACTTCCAGGGTGAAGTGGTCGACGCGGAACGCAACGTGCCGCGTGCGCTGGTGCTCGGCACGCTTCTGGTCACGGTGTTGTACGTGGCGCTCAACTGGATTTTCCTCCGCACCACGCCGATCGGACAGATGGCGGGAATGGCGGAGTTCGGGTCGGTGGCGGCCGAACGGATCTTCGGCGCTGCAGGGGGCCGAGTGATGAGCGGGGTGATCGCGCTGTTGCTTATTTCCACGGTGAGCGCGATGACCCTCGCCGGGCCGCGCGTCATCGAATCGATGGCCGAGGATATACCCGCGCTCAGGCCACTGGCACAGCGGAACGCCGCTGGCGCGCCGAGTAGAGCGGTGTTGTTGCAGGGCGGGATCGCGCTGGCGTTCGTGCTCACCGATTCATTTGAGGGAGTTCTCACCTACGCCGGCTTCACCCTCACCGTCTTCACGCTGCTGGCCGTGGTGGGCGTGCTGGTGCTCCGGAGAAGTAGTCCCGACCTCCCGAGGCCGAACCGCGTGTGGGGGTATCCGATCACACCGCTCTTCTTCGTCGGCTTCTCGCTGTGGACGCTGCTGGTGGTAATCCGGGACCGCCCGATGGAGGCGGTGGGAGGAGCAGTGACGCTCGGCGTGGCAGCGCTGCTTACTTGGCTGGTCGGCGACGGCGATGCCAGAAGCAACAAACCCGGAGCGTAACGCCCCGGGGGAAGTGTGCTGTCCGTCGATCGGTCAGGTGCTGATCGGACCCCGCAGCACGGCAGTGCCAAGGATCTGCGGGATCACGGGTTCCTTGTCGAACAGCCGGCGAACGCCCTTCCACCACGTTGTCGCAGAACGACCGGTCGGAAGGTTGGCCTCGACCACGCCTTTCCTGCTGTTGGCGGCATGCACGTACTTGCCGTCGCCCACGTAGATCCCGATATGATCAACCACGCGTCCCTTGCCGAAGACCAGCAGGTCACCCACTTGCAACTGGGCGGGATCCTTCGGGATCGGTCGGCCCAGCTTGGCCTGTTCGCGCGAGGTGCGCGGAAGCTCGAGGTTGAACTTCGCCATGATCCACTGGACCAACCCGCTGCAGTCGAACGCCTTGCCAGGCGCAACTGCGCCGAGCTTGTAGTCCAGCCCCACCTGATCGCGGGTGAGCTGCACCAGCGAATCGCGCTCGGGCGCGCCCATGAGCATCCGGGAGATGGTCGCAAACGGTTTTTCGCCCTTCGAGAACGAAGATTGGGCGGAGAGATTTGCGGTTGGCATTGCGGCGATGGCGGCAGCAAAAAGCAGGGGGACGAACGAATGGCGATTCAGGTGCACGTCAACTCAGCGTTCGAGGTGGGGAAGTAACGACCGGGACATACTAGTGTCGGGTACGCGAGGGGTCCAGCTTAAACGGCGTTTCGATTTGGAACGACGGCCTTATTCCAGTGAGAACGTCACCCGCACGACCGCCGTGATCTCCTTCTGGCGGTCTGATGTGTCGTACATCCCGTAATCGTTGACTTCGGTCGAATTGCGGCGGGTGACTTGGAAAACTCCGACTCGGACGCCCTTGATCCGTCCCACCGAGGCCTCCACCGCCCCGGCAATTTCCTCGGCCCGGGCCTTTGCGTCCCGGGTGGCTTCGGCCAGTAGCGGGCCGCGGATCGCCGGCAGATTCGCGTAGAGATACTCCGGTGGCTGCCCCATCACGGGCACGCCTCGGTCAAGGAGGGCGGTGAGGTCGCCAGCGAGCGCCGCGACCTTGTCGACATCGGTGCTGCGAACTTCAAGTTGCCGTGTCACCTGATAGCCCAGGATCCGGCCCGTCGGATTCCCGTTGATGTACTCGTTCTGCATCATCGTGAATGGAGCACGCAGCGTCAGCGTGCTATCGGGGAAGCCTTGCGCGACAAGGAACGCCCGGGTCTTCTCCGCATCGGTCTGCGCGTTGCGCGTGGCCTCGACCTGCGACTGCCCGCCCCCGGTGATGTCGAGCCGCCACACCGCGAGATCAGCCTGCACGGCGCGCTTGGCCGACCCCGTGACGGTGATCTCATCGCCGGCACGCTTCAGGTTGCCGACGGCATACGCGCCGATCGCCGCGGCGACGACGAGTGCTACCGCCATGATCAGGGCCGCGCGCGTCGCGCCAGAACCATTGTTTGACATCAGCCGCTCCTCAGATGATGCGCTTGCCGAATGCACTCGCCATCAATCCGACCGCGAGCTCTGCGGTGTGATTGAAACGGTCGAGCACCGGGTTCACCTCGACCAGGTCCATGCTCACGACTCGACCGGTGTCCCATACCGTTTCCATCGCCAGGTGCGCCTCGCGGTACGTCGCGCCGCCGCGCACCGGCGTTCCCACACCCGGTGCCTCCTGAGGATCGACGAAGTCGAGGTCGAGCGAAACGTGGAGTCCGTCGGTCCCGTCACTCACCTTGGCGATCGCCTCGGAGAGCACGGTGCGCATGCCGCGCTCGTCGATGTCGCGCATCGTGTAGATCGTGACACCGAACGCTCTCGCGTTGGCGCGTTCCGCCTGGTCGAGGTCGCGCGCGCCAATGATTACCATGTTCTCCGGTCGGATGGCCGGCGACGGTTGCGCGATCGCGACCATCGCCGGATCCCCATGCCCAAGGAGGTGCGCCACCGGCATTCCGTGCACGTTGCCACTCAGTGTGCTCTCGGGGGTGTTGAGGTCGGCGTGTGCATCGATCCAGAGCACGCCGAGTCGCTGGTCTCGTTCGGCCAGCGCATTCGCGACTCCCGCTACCGATCCGGCGCCCAGCGAATGGTCACCGCCGAGGACCAGGGGGATCCGACCCTCGCGCACGATGGCCGCCGTCCGGTGGGCGACTTCATGACAGACTGCGGTGATGGTGGGCAGGTAGTCGATGCCGGCGCCAAACCGTAGCGTTTCACGGGTCGGCACCGCGACATCGCCGGTATCGATCACATCGTGACCGAGCTGTTCCAGGCGGGATGCGAGCTGGGCGAGTCGGACCGCTGATGGGCCCATTTCAACACCTCGGCGCGCTGCACCGAGGTCGAGGGGAACACCGAGAATGGAGATGGCTGCCATGGCCGAACGATAACCCCAGAGCGGCAACCGGATGGTCTCGTACGGCGCCGGAGGCTAAGATACTTACGGAGTCCTTACCGCCTTCCCGGACGATAATTCATGCTCAAGATCCGCACGCTTGCGTTCGCCTGTGTCCTCGGCGTCCCCGCCGCACTGCTGCCTGCACAGGGAACGCCCGCCAGCTATCGTGACGCCCCCGCCAACGTCGCGCGCATGCTCGACGCGCGCCCCACTCCGGTGCTGGCGCTCTCACCGCGACGCAACTGGTTCGTGGTGCTCGAGCGCCGTGGCATGGCCACCATCGCAGAGGTGGCGGAACCGCACCTCAAGCTTGCGGGCACGCGGCTGAACCCCGCGACCAACGGGCCAGCAGGGGCGTCAGGGTATGTCGGCATGACGCTGCAGCGGGTGTCGGATCGGCAGCAGGTTGCGGTCGCCGCGCCAGCGGGCGGGAGACTCGGCGGTCCGCAGTGGGCACCCGACGGCAGTCACTTCGTGTTCACGCAGACTCTCGACAACGGAATCGCGCTGTATATCGCCGACACCACGGGCAAGGTTCGTCAATTGATGGGCCCCACGCTCAACGGCGCGCACGGCAGCACCTGCGACTGGCTGGACAGCGGGACGCGCCTGCTATGCGCCACGATTCCCGCTGGTCGCGGCCCGGCGCCGATCCGCTCGAACACGCCAGCCGCGCCGATGACGCAGGAGTCGGATGGCAGGGCGTCGCCCGCTCCGACCTATCAGGACCTGCTGCGTGATTCCCAGGACGAGGCGTTATTCGACTACTACTTCGCCACGCAGTACATGGTCATCGGAATAGACGGGACGAAGGCGCCGTTCGGCAAGGCCGGGCTGGTGACCGGCGTCAACCCATCACCCGACGGGCAGTGGTTCATCGTCGAGACAATTCACCGTCCGTACTCGTATCTCCATCCGTGGTCGCGCTTCCCGTCGCGCACCGAGTTGTGGCGCCCCGACGGATCGGTAGCACGGGTGCTGATCGATCGGCCAACGATCGAGACCGCGTTGAATATCCGCGGCGCGGCGCTTCCCGGACCCCGCAGCTACCGCTGGCGCAGCGATGCGCCATCGACACTCATGTGGACCGAGGCGCTCGATGGTGGCGATCCGCGCAAGGAAGCGGCCCGCCGCGATCGGATCCTGATGCTTGATGCACCGTTCACGTCGCAGCCGCGCACCTTTCTCGAGACCGAGTGGCGTGCGGGCGGCGTCACATGGGGTCGCGACAACTTTGCGCTGGTGACGGAGTCTTGGCCGCGCGACCGCCGGGTGCGCACCTGGATTGTCGATCCCTCGAATCCGGCCGCAGCACCGCGCCTCCTCTGGGATCGGTCGAGCGAAGATCAATACCGCAATCCTGGCTCGCCGATGATGATCCAGACAGCCGACGGACGGTCGCTGCTCCACTTCTCGCGCGATGGGAAGTCATTGTGGCTCACCGGTACCGGCGCGAGCCCCGAGGGCAACCGGCCATTCCTTGACCGGCTCGATCTCGCCACGCTCAAGACGATTCGACTCTTCCGCTCGCAGGCGCCGAATTACGAATCAGTCGTCGCGGCGCTCGATGCCGATGCGGGTGTGTTCCTCACATCGCGCCAGTCGGCGAGCGAACCATCGAACTACTACCAGCGCGACGTGATCCGCCGCCGCGCGCCGGTACAGCTTACCGATGCCCGCGATCCAGCGCCCGAGTTTGCCGGCGTGACCTCGCGGATGATCACGTACACGAGGGCTGACGGCGTCACGCTTTCGGGGAAGCTTTATCTCCCGGCAGGTTACGATCCTGTGAAGCAGGGTCCACTACCGTTCCTCTTCTGGGTGTATCCCGCTGAGTATGGTACCGCAGAAGCGGCGTCGCAGGTGACGGGCTCTCCCTACACTTTTACGCGGCCGAGTGGTGCGTCGCACCTCTTCCTGCTGACGCAGGGGTATGGCATTCTCGACGACCCGACCTTCCCGATTGTCGCGGAGAATGGCCACGAGTCGAACGACACCTACGTCGAGCAGCTGGAGCTGTCGGCAAAGGCCGCGATCGACACGCTGGTCGCAATGGGCGTGGCCGATCGGGAACGGATTGCGGTGGGCGGGCATTCATACGGAGCGTTCACGACCGCCAATCTTCTTGCGCATACTCGCCTTTTCAAGGCGGGCATCGCTCGCAGCGGCGCCTACAACCGGACGCTCACTCCGTTCGGTTTCCAGAGCGAACAGCGCACCTACTGGGAGGCGCAGGACACCTATCTCAAGATGTCGCCGTTCAACTATGCCAACACCATCAAGGACCCGATCCTGTTCATTCACGGCGCCGACGACAACAATCAGGGCACGTTTCCGGTGCAGTCGGAGCGGATGTACGCGGCGGTGCAGGGCAACGGTGGCACGGCTCGCCTCGTGATGCTCCCCGGTGAGGCGCACGGATATTCGGCGCGCGAGTCGGTGGGCCAGACCGTGGCCGAGATGACCGAGTGGCTGGATCGGTTCGTGAAGAAGCGTGCGATGGTGCCGTGAGCTAGCCGACTGGCAGGAACTTTCGCGCGGGGATGTCCTTCACGCGGTCTCGGGCGCGGGGATTCCGGCCACGGCGCCCTGCCCGCGGCGAGCGCTAGTCACTGGCGCGCCGTCGCGCCCTTTGCGCACACCGTCGGCTCGGAAGCCCGCCCATTCTGCACCCGTATGGTCCGAGCCTCCTCTGCCGGACCCCGCGTCCCTTGCCGCAGTCGAGGTTTGCGCATTTCAGTGGCTATGGGCAAGCGGGTGCGAGGCGCGCGGAGTAAGTCCGACCAAGCAGCGGGTCGCGACCCGCTTGCCCGCGGGCCCACGGGTGCCGGCAGTTGTTGGTTCCCGTTAATCCCCGTACAGCACGTTGAACACGAAGCGATACGTGCCCGTGGGCTGCGCACGGAACAGCACCTCCGGGCCGTAGAGGTACACCATCCCTCGGCCGACGCGCGCCGATGCCATCGTCACACCACCCTCCAGGTACGCCTGGCCGTGCGCCCATCCTGACTTCAGCGGTTCCGCCGAACTGAACCACGCGAGCGGGGTGACGCCGCGGGCAATCGCATCAGGTGCGAGACGGAACACCGGTGAGTTGTCGAACATCACCATCGCGGTCGAGTGGGCGCCCGCCGCGGCGGGGCGAGTGGAATCAACGGCAACCTGAAGGATCGAGCCGGGGACGTAGTAGCGATCGCGCGGCAACGGTCGCAGCGTGCCGTCGGCCTGGCGCTCGACGAGGTGGTTTTCCAACGGGAGTTCGAGGTGCTTCGCGAGCGCCGAGGCCGATGAGCCGATCGCGATGATCCGCCCGCCGCCCTCAACGAAGCGTCGAAGTTCGGGAATCGTATTCGCGACGGACACGCGTCCGACCCAGTCGCGGTACTCCGCCGGCACCGACGCGGAATCCTGGG
>JBDSMU010000168.1:0-5998 GCA_039915685.1 Gemmatimonadales bacterium
CAACGCGACTGCGACCGTCTGGCCACGCAGCTGAACCGTCGTCCCCGCAAGCGACTCGGCTACCGCACTCCGGAGGAATGCTATGGACGCTAGAACTCAGTGTTGCACTTCAAACTTGATATCAGACAGCATCATTGTCGCCAACAACTGAAATATCAAAGTGCACCACATCCTCACGGGTGCCCAACCCGGTGTATAACGCGATGGCCGGTTCGTCCTCGACCTCGGTATCAGCCTGAACGAAGATCACGTAAGCGCCCCGCTTTGCCGCGACCTTTTTCAGCTCTCCAATCAACACCGTGGCTACTCCCTTGCGCCGGTGCGTTGCTGCAACAGCCAGGTCGTAGATGTAGATCTCGCTGCGCTCCTGCTCGAATTTCTTGAGCTCGTACGCCGCGATGCCACCGATAACAACTCCATCAGTGAGAGCGACGAGCGCAATGAAGGAGTCGCCACCAAGTAGTTGACGCCAATAGTTCGCCGTAGGTCGCCTCTCGGTGTATGTGGCCACATCGTCGAAAGCTTCGCCGAAGGTCGCCAGCAGGGCGTCCATCAACTCCAGGTCATCTGGTGTGAGTTCGCGACAATTTAGAGCCACCCAAACCTCCTCGGCTGCATAACGACGTGCGTTTCTGAGGCGGGGCCTGCCGAGGCCCGCGCGTGCCTCAAGAAGACTACAGCGTGCGGGCCGAGGCGTGAGGCCCCGACCGCAGAAACGCACGTTAGGCGCCGACCGCGCGTCGAAGCGGCACGCTACGGTCGCTCCGGTTTCAAAGTACTGGGAGCGTGAACTGGCGGCGGAGTATCCGTGTTGTAGATGTCCACGATAATCCGCCATTCCCCATCCGCTTGTCGCTTCCAGATCGAGACCCACTTGCCGCGCTCGAGTAACGATTGTCCGTCAGCGCTCAACATCGGCGCTTCATATGTACCGCGGGTATAACCCAAATCGCCCGCGGTCGACACGTCGGCAGCAACGAGTCGCGCACTGTTCGCGATGCCTGGAATGGCGAAGACGTGCCGCCACTCGGCGAGGATTGCCGCCCGACCTTCGACACTGGGCTCGGCCACCGGCATTAGCACCGCATTCTCGGCGTAGAACGACGCCGTGCGCTCGGCGTCCTTGGATACGACCGCCTCCTGCACCATCGCGTCCGCCGTCCGCAGCGCTTCAAGCGCCTTCGCAGGCTCGAACGCGGGCGCTGAGTCTCGTGCGTTACATGCTACGGCGAGCATGAGCAACGTACCGAGGCAAGCGTGGCGCGCTAGGCTGGTAACAATTGTCCGTGGCAAGTCCCCCTCCTAGTGGTTTAGAGCTGTAATTTCGAGTGCGTGCGCCTAACGGCTTGCGGTTCTGCTGCGAGGCCGCCGAGGCCACCGCGTTTCCAAAGCATCTACCCCGCAGCGGCCGAGGCAGTGTGGCCCCGACCGCAGCAAGCGCTTGTTATGCCGCTCCAGCACCCAGCCGATCGATGAGATTCTGTCGGAGTGCGACAAACTCACCCTCAGCATATACGCGTTCGGTAACCGTCCGCAGGTTGATCGGTCCGCCTTCGAATGGGTCGTTCCTGAAGCGGGGGAAAAAGTGCATGTGGAGATGCGGCAAGGTATTGCCATGGACTTCGTAGTTGAGCTTGACTGCACCGGGCACCGTCGCGAGCACTGAGGAGAGCCGCTGTACATCCCGCATGAAGGCAGCCCCTTCCGAGTTGGTGAGGTCGTGCAACTCCACTACGTGCCGTCTGCTAACCAGGCAAGCATAGCCTCGCATCGGTGCTTGCTCGCTCATCGTCACCCAAGTTGCCTCGAGTTCGTACACCACATCGAGTGGCTGCCCGCGAAGACAGATGGGGCAAGCGCTTCCGTCTACTAACCCCATCCACCCCTTGGAATCATGCCACTGGGCCATTGGCTCTCACCTCAGAGATTAATGCGGGCGGGTACCGGTCGGCACAACGTTTCAAATGAGCCGCGCGCGACGGCCGTCGGCTGAAGCACCAGACTCCTGACGCGTCGGCTCCATTGGAATGTTAGCCAGCTGTGGCACGCCAATGCCTCTGCTCCGCCCTGGCAACATGTTGACTACGGGAAAGTGAATTCAACGATATCCGGGAGAGTCGTGCTGAAATCGCTGTACCGCACCCACCGAGGTCGGACGCGCAAGTAGAGAATGCCCGGCCAACCCACTCGGCTGCGTCCGTCGGGAAACCGCAGAAAGTAGCGCTCCCGAAGTTGCTCAAGATCCTCCCCCCGCGGCTCGTCCGCGATGCCTTCGTACTGCACGGTCCGACTCGCCGCGTCCGCAACCGAACCGATCACGAAGGCGATCGCGGAATTGCGTCGTAGATTGCCCACCTTGCGGGTCGTGTCGACGGTGTCGAAGAACAGCTCGAAGGCGTCAGTCACGACGAAGCCGACGACCGCGGCCTGCGGACGAGCTGCAGCCGACACCGATGCCTGGACACCGTACACATGGCCTCGCATGAATTCCAGAACGTCCTCGCGGGTTGCCGCCATTTGCCGATTTGTCCTCCCGATGATCCGCCGGCGAGCCTGGCTAACGATCTGCGCTTCTGCTGCGAGGCCGGTGAGGCCGCCGCATTTCTCAATCAAGAATACAGCGCGGCGGCCGAACCGCTTGGCCTCGCCAGCAGCAAGCGCAGGTCAAAGTGCCCCGCCACTCGCAAGACCTTCTGCGGCCATGATGCGCCGCACCTGCTGCGCGAGCTTGGGCAGCGCAGTCTGCACCATTTCCCAGACGAGTTCGAGATCGACGCGGAAGTACTCATGGACCAAGATGTCCAGGGCGCCGGCAATACTGGGCCACGGGACTTCGGGATACTGCGCGCGGAACGACTCCGGTAAGCCCTTGACGGCCTCACCGATGACCGCAAGCCGACGCACGACGGCGTCCTGCTTTTCGATGTTTGCCGCGAAATCGTCGAAGGTGACTTCCGCCGTGTACTGGGCCACGAGGTCGGTGGCTTCGAGGAGTTCACCGCGCAGGAGCGGCACCGCGCGGGTCATAGGAGGGGAACGAGTTCGCGGAGGATGCGGTCGCGGAGACGAGGGTGAAGGGAGTTGCGCGTGGCAACATCCACGTCCTGCCCGAGGGCATCCCGGAGCTCGATGCGAAGCTCCACCAAATCGAGCAGGCTACGACCGCGCTCGAATTCGACAAGGAAGTCCACATCGCTGCCCGAGCGATCGTCACCGCGCGCGACAGAACCGAACACCCCAGCGTGCACAACACCGTGCTGCCGCATGGGTGCTTCGACCTTGCTTCGGAGGACTTCGAGGGACGGACTCATGGCTGGAAATCTACGTCCGGTGGCAGGAGGATGGGAAATGGGGCGCCATGCCCATGGTGCAACCGTTCGCTAGGTCTTTCTAACGACTTGAGTTCAGCTGCGAGCGGACCATATCTTTGCGAGGGGAGCGAGCTTCCGCAAATCGCTTGTCAGTTGCAACGATCGTTAGACGGCACCGCGGTCGGAGTCGATTTTGAGTCGGGCCGCGTCTCACCTACTGTGTGATGGGTGAGCAATTGCCAACGGCCCGATTCCGCACGTTCGTACACCCGCATGAATCGCACAGTGTACGCACGATAAACGGCCCCGGCACAGCGGCGGACGTGAATGAGGCCCGTGGTCACTGCAGTGTTCCGATGCATCTCCACGCTGAGGGAGTCCACCGCTCGTTCAAGCGTACGCACGTCGCTGGCGGTGCGCGGTTGGCGGAAGTCGCTCAGCAGCTCAGCTCGGGATTGGACCCTACCGTCGGAGTGGGTGAAGCGGAACGTCGGTGCCCATACGCTGTCGAGGAAGGACGCATCCCTCCGAGCGGCGGCAGTCTCTACCCGCTGCTCCAAGGCTGCCACGCTGACGCTATCGTCGTGCGTGGAGCGCCGGGCACTGGACGCGGAGTTGGGCAGCGCCGCCGCCGATGTTTCGCCTGGTGTGCGCACGCTGCAGCCCAGACACAGAACGAGGAGCGGTGTCGCTCTCAAAAGATGAAAACTCGGCATGACTTCTCTCATAAGCTTCCTGTGGCCGTCTAACGGTATGCGGTTCTGCTGCGAGGCCCGGTGAGGCCGCCGCGATCTCCAATAAACATCATAGTGCGGCGGCCGAACCGCTCGGCCTCGACAGCAGCAAGCGCAGGTTAGCTGTCAGCCGGCGAGCAGGTGCTGGTCAACGAACTGCCGAGGGCTGAGGACGAGGATCCCTTCCCAGCCTGAAATGTCTCGAAGATCGCGATCGCCGGACACAATCACCGCCACTCCGGCGTGGTGGGCCGCGGCCAGGAACGTGTCATCATCCGAGTCGCGACTGACGGACCGTCCGAGCGGCGGGGCGTCCACCAAAGTGGCGTTCATGGCCACCAAGGTCAGGACGGGGGACAGCGCGTCCCCTCGCTCCGGATACCGCGCCGCGAGCTCACCCCCAGCGCGACTGTATTCGGCGAGAATGCCGGGGGAGAGGACCAGTTCAAACCGCCCAGCCACCCACGCGTCGAGAATGCGCCCGGGCACGCCCCCAAAGAAGATGCCGGAGAGCAGGACGTTGGTGTCGACGATGACCCTCACCGGGCGCGGCGGACCTTCTTCACAGCCGCCGCGACATCGGCCTGAGTCATCCCGGTCTGCTTCGCCGCCTTGCGAGCGCGGCTGACCAGCGCCGCGAAATCCTTCAGCGACGGGGGTTCAAGGAGCTTGAAGATGACGACATCGCGATCGGCGATCACAACAAACTGCGCGCCGGGCTCGAGCCCCAGCTGGACGCGGATCTCTTCGGGGATGACTACTTGGCCTTTGGAGGACAAGGTGGTGGTCGCGGCGGTGCCCATGAGGTCTCCTGGTGTGACTTACCAGTAAGACTGCGTGAGAAACCACCCGATGTCAAGCGACGTACCTAGGCTGGACAGCCAACGACGTGCGCTTCTGCGGCGGCCGCGCACCGCGCCGAAGGCGCTCAGGTGCAGCGCGGCCGACCGCAGCAAGCGCGTGTTATGCTGGTCCCGTGCTACGACGCCGGCTGCTGGCCGTCCCACGACGCGCCTTCTGCTTCATGTACGAGCGCAGGACCGCGTTCATGCGAGTCTGGTACCGCGGCCCAAGGTCGCGAAACCAGGTCAAAACATCCTCATCCACCCGGAGTGAAATCGCCTGCTTGGCCACCGGGAGCACGAGGTCGGCATCGGCCCAGAAATCGTCTCGCAAGTCGGCAAGTTCCGCTGGTGACGTCCGGGTGATGTCGGCTTCACGCACCACCCGGAGGCGTGCGAGGTCCGCGCGGCCCCGACTCACGGCCTTAGTGGTCTTGGATGGCTTGGTGGTACGCTTTGCGCTCACGGCGATGACTCCGACGGGCTGAAATGATGCGGCGTTCGACGTCCTGCCCAGACCGCACGCGATCGGTGTAGCACACGGTGAGCTCGATTTCTTCTGCCAGCCCGATGGCCAGAATGCGCCGCTCCCCGTAGGCTCTTCGCGTGTCCTCCCGTTCGAGCGTCGGACCCTCAAAGATCAAGGTCGCGAACGCGAAGTCGAACCCCCGTGCTTCGAGGTTGGCTTCACTCTTCTCGGAGTTCCAGGAGAACCGCATGGTGTAATATGCAGATGTATATACAGTTCGTCAAGGGTTTGTGGGCCACAGCCTAACGGCTTGCGGTTCTGCTGCGAGGCCAGCTGAGGCCGCCGCGTTTCCGGCAAATCTACGGCGCGGTGGCCGAACCGCTTGGCCTCGTCGGCAGCAAGCGCGTGTTACACCGCGCGCATTCATATACTAAGTGCAACAATCGAAGGTGCAGAAAGCGGTGATCTGACAGCTAGTAGACTTCACTGTCCGCCAAGACAAGGAAGCCGACCATGAGCTACCACCAGATCACCGCCGCCGAACGGTACACCCTCGGCCTGCTACGCCGACAGGGGCTGAGCGCTGCCGCCATCGCCCGCCTGCTGGGCCGCCATCGGAGCACCATCGGGCGCGAGCTGCGC
>JBDSMU010000001.1:0-5335 GCA_039915685.1 Gemmatimonadales bacterium
CCCGCGCCGTGCGTCGCATGGGTGCAACCGCAAAAGTCTTCGACGTGCTCGGAGACACCCGCAGGCTTGGTCCGTTCGCTGCCCCGCTCCTCACGCATCGCATTGAAGCGTTCGAACCCGATTTCGTCCTCTGCACCCGACACGCCATCCGACTCGGCGCGCACCGGCTCCGGACACTCGTGCATGGCCGACGTTCCGTATTCTGGTTCTTCGACGCGGTCGAGCACGCCGGAGCCGTCGAGCTGGGGCAGATCTGTGACGTGATGTACACCACCTATGCAAACCAGCGAGAGTTGTGGCGATCGCGAGGAGTGCCGGAAGTGCGGTTTCTCCCCCAGGCACTCGATCCGGATACCGAGCGCCCTGCAAGCAAGCTTCGCCCTGCCGACATCTGCGAGGCAAGCTTCGTGGGTTCGGGACCGTATCCACATCGCTGGCCGCTGTTGGCGGACGTGGCTCGGGTGTGCGACCTGCAAGTTCACGGACCCGGCTGGAACATCGCACCGCGTACGATCCCGGTTCGTGGGGGACGAATCGTGGGCGCACGCTTCGCCGAGGTGGTTGGCGCGGCTGCGGTCTCGCTGGGTGCGCACGCAGTTCCTGCGCAGGAGGGCGAGCTGGCGTCGGCGTCGGATCGCATGTGGAAGGTGATGGGTTGCGGCGGTGCGTATGTCGGACCCTGGGTGCCGGGGATCGAGATGTACGCGCAGGACCACGATCATTGCCGGTGGTTTCAGAGTTCCGAAGAGTGCGTCGCGATCGTACTCGACCTGCTCGCTCGTCCCGACGAACGCCGAGCGATGGCAGCGCGTGGCCATGCGCATGCGATGCAATGCCATACCTACGACGCGCGCCTCGCGCTGCTGTTCGATGGTCGGGAAATGGCGCTCCCATCGAGCTGAACTGCGGTCACACCATCTCGTAGTTGCGGTACTCGAACGGCCGCCATCCGGTGAACTGCTCGACGAATCCCGACACCGCCAGGTTGAGATGGTGCGTCTCCCAGCGGAACGGTGCCACGAGCCTCTCGCCGTGGGCGCGCTCCGCGATCCAGTCGGCCACGCCCGCCGGATGCGTGCCCCGAAACCGCCGGATCCCCGGGATCCAGGGGAGCAGCGGACGTTCGGCGTCCTGGGCCCGGCGCCACGGATAGATCTCGAGATCCTCGCGGCGCTTCGCCGCAAGCGCCCACGCCGGGCGGGCCCACCCGTAGTGGTGCATGACCGCGCCCGACGGTGCGCAACGAATCCGCCTGTCGTCCGCGCCCACGCGGAAGCCCTGCGCGTCACGAAATGAATGCACCTGATGAGGGTGACGGAGCCGGATCGCCCGCGTCTCGCGTCGATACCAGCTGCGGTTCGTGGCGGTGGAATCAAATCCGCCGTAGAAGTGGTGGTACGTCACCACGAGCCCCTCGATGCGTTCGTCGCCGTCGTGGCGGGCGATTGCCTCCGCCATCAACGCGGCGCCACCGTCCTGCAGCACTTCGTCCGCCTGGATGTAGATGCCCCAGGGGTGCGTGCATTCCGCGCGAGCACGGTCGGTTTCGTGGGCCAGCATCGCGGGGCCGAGAGAACGGTCCCACGTGCTTTCGATGATCCTGATCCGCGGGTCGCCAATCGCGCGAACCCGCTCGAGGGTGTCATCTTCCGACATTCCGATGTTCACGACAAATTCGTCAACGGCGGGCAGGACGGAGCGAATGCTCGCCTCGATCGGGAAATCGAGTACGGTCGCATTGCGAACGATCGTGAAACCGGAAATCGACACCACGCCTCGCTGGCCGGTCGGGTCGGCCCAAACTCAACCTGCGGGTGCCAGATGGCAAGCACGCTGCATGTGCTGCTCTACTACCCCGCCCAACTCCCGGTGCAGGGTTACGGGGGAACCGAGCGGGTGGTGGGATGGCTCGCGCGCGGGCTCGCGGAACACGGGGTGACGGTTTCGTTGGTCGCCTATCCCGGAACGGCGGTGCCAGAGGCACGGTTGATCCCGATCGACCCGGCCGTGGCCGAGCGCCCTGGGGGCGTCGACCTCACCCCGTACCTGCCATCGGGCGTCGATGTCGTGCATGCCCACGTACCGGTGAGACCTCTCCCGGCCGACGTGCCGTTTCTCTGGACCTTTCACGGCAACGCGAAGCCCGGCAGAATCATGCCCGACACTGCAGTGGGGCTGTCGGCAGATCACGCGCGCCGACACACGCTCGCTCGGTGGGTGCACAACGGTCTCGATCCGGCAGACTACACCTTCCGGCCCTCACCATCCGACCGCGATCTCTTTCTCGGCCGACTCCACCGCGTCAAGGGTTGGCGGTTGGCCGTGAACGGGGCACGTCGGGCGGGGCGGTCGATCACCGTGGCAGGTGGCTGGCGCCCCTCGCTGCGCCCTGGGGTGCGGTTTGTCGGGCACGTGGGAGGCGAGCGCAAGCGTCAGCTGCTCGGCGACGCGGCATGTCTTTGGGTGCCCGCGCAATGGGAGGAGCCGTTCGGGCTCACGACCATCGAAGCGATGGTGAGCGGCACGCCGGTGCTGGGCACGAGGCGGGGGGCTTTGCCGGAGATCATCTCGGATGCGTCAGGTGCGATGGGGGACACGCTCGAGGAACTCGTCGCGCTGCGCGCCGGTCTCGACCAACTCGATCGGACGGCGGTGAGGCAGCACGTCCTCGACCATTTCACACACCGCACCATGGCCGCGAACTACATGCATCTCTACGCGGAGTTGATGCTCAAGGACTGACAACTGCTTTCACCGGCCAGCGAGCGGCCTGGGCTGGTCGAGAATGAGTTGACGAAGGCGATGCATGTAGGTGTGGTCCTGCAGAAGGCGCGCCCGCGCGCCCTGTCCGAGGCGCTCGGCCTCGTGGGGATCCTCCAGCAGGCCACGCACCGTCTGGCGGAGTTCCGCTGCGTCGCGGAATACTGCGAGTTCACGCCCGATCGCAAACGATCGCGCGATGTCGCCACGATCGTCGACCACCTGCGCCACACCCATTGATGCCAGCTCGAAAAGACGTTCGTTGCACCCGGCCTCGGCCGCCCCATCGTCGGTGCTGACATGGTGGATGTTGATCCCGACCGACGCGCCTGCATAGGCCCTCACGTACTCCTCGGTACTCGGTGCCTCACCGCGGCAATAGTCGCGGAGCGAGGTGCGGCGCCAACCTGGACCCCAGAGCGCAAGCCCGAACTCCACAAGCTCCGCCAACAACCGCTCGCGGTGCGGCGTGGCGGTTCCTGCGAAGACGACATTGGCGCGGTACTGGTCGCGCGTCTTGATCGGACGATAGACCGAAGGATCGGCCGCCAGGGAAAGGACGTCGACGGTTCGTCCAAGCCGCTCGGACACTTCGGCCGCGACATCGGTACCGACCGCGTAGATGTGGTCGTAGGCCCGGGCCTGAAGTGCGGCACCGGCAACGGTGCGCATGTCGTCGGTCATCCAGGTGATCCAACGCGCCCGAGAGAGCGCCCGCAACCGATCCACCTGTTCCTCGCCCAGCTGGTTGGTGCCGCACACCAGGACGAGCTCGGGATCGCACTCCATCAGGACGCGCTCGAGCCGCTTCGACTGGTCGCCTGCACGGAAACGCTCCAACAGCGATGGCTTCGCCATCAGGTCGAACGTTGTAACCCGCGCGCCGATTCGCTCGAGCGCACGACGACGCTGCATCGAATGCGCATGTGCCGCGTCATCAAAGGGAGCAATGAACAGGACCGGACGATCGGTCATCATGATGTCACCTCTGCCGCCGAGAACTGGAGATCATGAAGTCGTCGATAGAGTCCTCCTCGTTCGAGCAGTTGGCCATGGGGTCCGGATTCGACCGCACGTCCCGATTCAAGGACGACGATCCGATCGGCGTCGCGCACAGTCGCGAGACGGTGCGCAATGACGAGCACGGTGCGATCCTGCATGAGGCGGTCGATCGCTTCCTGGACCAGCCGTTCCGACTCCGTATCAAGCGCACTCGTGGCCTCATCGAGGATCAGTATCGGCGCGTCACGCAGAAGTGCCCTGGCGATCGCGATCCGCTGGCGCTGCCCGCCCGACAGGCGGGTCCCGCGCTCACCCAGGGTCGTATGGTACCCATCTCCGAGCTGGACGATGAACTCGTGCGCGTTCGCAGCGCGTGCCGCCTGTTCGATGGCGTCATCGCTTGCACCCGGCGCGCCATAGGCGATGTTCGCCCGAACCGTGTCGTGGAGCAGCACCGTGTCCTGACTGACCACGGCGATCAGGCTGCGCAGCGATGAGCGAGAGAGCGTGGGCAGCGGCGCATCGTCGAGAAACACCGTACCCTGCTGCGGATCGTGGAAACGCGGGACCAGCTCCAGCATCGTGGTCTTCCCGGCCCCGCTCGGTCCGACCAGTGCGACTACCTCACCTTTCCGGATGGTCAGCGACACGTCGACGAGCACCGGTACCAAGGGATCGTAGCCGAAGGTGACGTGATCAAACCGGATCTCGCGCGCGAATACCGCCGCGCTGGCACTGGGCACGTCCGACTCGGTATCCGGCAGGTCGAGCAGGGCGAACACGCGCTCCGCACTCGCTTCGCTGATTGCAAGCTGCGCCGGGAACTGGGTGATCGATTTGACGGGCGACATCATCCGGAGCGCGGCAACGAGAAACACCAGCGTTGTAGGGGCGTCCATGATCACCCCGGACAGCTCGCGATTGCTGGCCGCCCACATGATCAGCATGATCATCGCGCCGCCGAAGAGTTCACTCACTGGCGAGGTCATCAGGGCATATCGCTGGGTCCGAATGAATCCCTTCCGATACCGTTCGGCCTGGGCATCGAACGTCACACCCTCCGCCGCCTCTGCACCGAAGGCACGGATCAGCTTCATCGCGCCGAGCCGCTCGGTCACTGTCGAGGTGAGCTCACCCCGCTCATGCACGAACGCGCGGGAGTATCGCTTGAGGCGCTTGAGCAGCAACTGGATGCCGATCACAAGAATCGGTGCCAGCAGGAGGACCATGAGCGTGAGGCGCACCGATGCGAGCATCATCACGGTGACATACGTCATGATCAGGACCATGTTCTGGAAGAACGCCGCGGCGGCGGCCACCACCACCAGCTTGACCTGGTCGGTATCGCTAACGATGCCCGCCGCAAGCTGGCCCCCCCTCGTTCGCTGGAACACGGTGAGCTCAAGACGCAACAGGTGCCGGTACAGACGCTGGCGAAGGTCGCGGACCAGCCCCTCCTGTACCAGCACCGAGACGTACGCCGCGACATAGCTGGCGACGTTCTTGATCAGCAACGCGCCCAGGAACAGGAGGACGAGGTTGCGGGTGACCGGGGCGCCAGTGCCGGTGAACG
>JBDSMU010000014.1:0-4436 GCA_039915685.1 Gemmatimonadales bacterium
TCCATCTGCGCCGCCCCCGTGATCATGTTCTTCACATAGTCGGCGTGCCCCGGACAATCGACGTGCGCGTAGTGGCGATTCGCCGTCTCGTACTCGACGTGCGACGTCGCGATCGTCATGATCTTCGTCGAGTCCCGACGCCCCTGCGACTCCGACGCCTTCGCGACCTCGTCGTACGCGATGTACTTCGTCCCAAAGCCCTTGTCGGCCGAGACCTTCGTCAGCGCAGCCGTCGTCGTCGTCTTGCCGTGGTCCACGTGGCCGATCGTGCCCACGTTCACGTGCGGCTTCGACCGATCGAATTTTGCCTTCGCCATGAGTCACATCCCCAAGTAATCGTCGAGTTCCAGTTCGCCCAACCTCTCAACCTCTCAACCTCTCAACCTCTCAACCTCTCAACCATCAGAGCTCGCGACCGGGATTGAACCGGTGACCTCATCCTTACCAAGGATGTGCTCTACCAACTGAGCTACGCGAGCGAGCGGGCGACGAGACTCGAACTCGCGACCCTCAGCTTGGAAGGCTGATGCTCTACCAACTGAGCTACACCCGCATGGTCCTGACACGCCGTCCAACATCACATCGCATTGCTACGTCCATGGTGGGGGTAGGATTCGAACCTACGTAGGGCGAAGCCCGGCAGATTTACAGTCTGCTGCCATTAGCCACTCGGCCACCCCACCTGATCCTGCACCCTGCCCAACCGGGACCACGAACAACTCCACTGGAGCTGACGGAGGGACTTGAACCCACAACCGCCCGATTACAAATCGGGTGCTCTACCAGTTGAGCTACGCCAGCCATAAAAAAATGCCCCGACCTCCGGCAGACCCCAAAAGTAGGGGGATGCGCAAGTCGCGTCAACGGCAGGATAGTGCCGAAAACTGTGGTCGGGCCGAGGATAGGGGCTGAGGGACCGAATCGGCGCGGCGACCGGACCGAGCAGCCGGGCCAAGGCGGGCAGGGAACCAAGGGCCCCGGGCCTACGGCCGGTGGACAGAAGCCGTCCCGTCCCGGTTGTCGCGGACCGCCCAGCCGTGCTCGGCAAGCAGGATCCTGATACGGTCGGCTTCGGCGAAATCTTTCCCGCTCTTGGACGCCAAGCGCAACCGGGCCCACTTGAGGGCCCATTCCTCCGCGGCTGCAGCGTCCTCAGGCGGCTCGATCCGGAGAGCGGTGAGTGTGGCGTCGCCCCCGGAGAGGTCGATCCGAGCGGACTCTGCATCCAGAATATGGTGCAGAGTCCCTGATGGCAGCACCTGAAGTACCCCATTCGTTCGATCCCAGGCCGCTCGGAACCCAGGAGGCGGCGACCCACCGCCGTCGATCAGGCGATTCCCGTCCCGCGCAGCGTCGAACAGCGCCGCCAACGCGCGGGGCGTGTTGAGATCGTCGTCCATCGCGGCGCCAAAATCGTTCGTGAGGCGATCGGCAAGCTCGTCGAATCCTGCCGAGCCTGATCCTTCGGGCGACGACGTGAGCCGCCGGCTGAACTCGCCGAGTCGCCGAGATCCCTCGCGCGCCGCTTCGAGCGCCTGATCGGTGAAGTCAAGAGCCTGGCGGTAGTGTGTCGTCGCGAAGAGAAGTCGCACCGTGCCGGCATCGACACCCTCTTCCCGCAGGTCACGGGCGGTGAGGATGTTGCCGAACCGCTTCGACATCTTGGTACCCGACATCGTCAGGAACTCGCCGTGCATCCACACCCGCGCAAAATCAGGCTGCCCGGTATGGGCGCAACTCTGGGCGATCTCATCCTCGTGGTGCGGGAAGACGAGGTCGACACCACCGGCGTGGATATCGAGGACGTCGCGTCCCCATTTCGCTTTCAGCAGGTCGAGCGCCATCGCCGAGCACTCGAGGTGCCAGCCCGGGCGACCGCGGCCGAATGGGGCGTCCCATGCGGCACCGGCCTGTTCGTCGTCGCCCTTCACCGCCTTCCAAAGCACAAAATCGCGCGCGTCTTCCTTGGCGTATTCGTCGGCGCTCACCCGACCGCTGGCATTGGCGCGGAGCTCGCGAGTGTCCAAGCGCGAAAGCTTGCCATAGGCGGGAAACCGCTCGATCGAGAAGTACACCGAGCCATCATCGCCGCGGTACGCCACGCCCTTGTCGAGCAGCGACTGCACCAGCGCCACCATCTGTGGCACAAAATCGGTGGCGCGGGGGTAGGCATCGGCAGGCTCGATCCGCAAATATTCGCAGTCGGCAAAAAATGCGTCGATGAACGGTACGGCGAGTTCGGCGATGGTCACGCTCTTCGCGAGTGCGCCCTTGATCATCTTGTCGTCCACGTCGGTGAGGTTCATCACGTGGAAGACTTCGTACCCGCTCGCGCCCAGCCAACGCCGCAAGACATCCTCGAAAAGGAACGTCCGGAAGTTGCCGATATGCGCGTAGTTGTAGACTGTGGGGCCGCAGGTGTACAACGACACCTGCCCAGGCGCGATCGGCACGAATGGCTCGACCGCCCTTGTCATGGTGTTGTGGAGCGATAGGGTCACGAACCGCTCGCCGCGACGATGTCGGATTCGATGTTGGCCGGCCCATAGTGGCGCACGTGCACCGTCCGCTGCGGGAATGGGATCTCGATGCCCTCGGCGTCGAAACGGCGTTTGACCCGGAGTCGGAACTCGCGCGCCGCTTCCCACTGATTGCCGGGGTAGGTGCGCACAGTGACGCGAATCAAGATTGCATTGTCGGCGAGCTCCTGCACGCCGAGAACTTCAGGCGTACCGTCGAGGCGCTGCTCCCATGCCGGATCCTTGCTGATGCTGGCGGCCTCTTGCGTGAGAATCGCGATGGCACGGTCGAGGTCGGTCTCGTACGCCACTCCGATGTCGAGCACCGCCCGCGACCAGCCACTGGTGTGGTTGCTGACCACCGCGATCTGGCCGTTGGGAATGATGTGGAGAATTCCGTCGAAACCGCGCAGCATTACAAGGCGCAATGTCATCCGCTCCACCGCGCCCTTGCGGCCCTCGATCTCGATCACGTCGCCAACGGCGAACTGCCCCTCGGTGAGAATGAAGAAGCCGCTGAGGAAATCCTTGACCAGGCTCTGTGAACCGAAGGAGATGGCGAGGCCCAGGATCGCTGACGCGCCCAGGATCGGCGCGATATCCATGAACTCGTTCAGGATCATGATGAGGGTGAACAGGAAGAGCACTGCCCGGCCCACGCTCCTCATCAACTGCGAGACGGTTTGGGCTCGCTTCTCATTGCTCGTCAGTCGGGAATCATCATCGTCGTCAGCGTGCAGGACAATGCGGTGGGCGAGGTATTTGATGAGCTGCCAGCCAGCGAACGCCAGCAGGAGGATGACTCCGATGCGAATCGCCGAACCGCGCACAGCGTCGAACTCCACGCCGACGGAGCCGAGTAAGCTTTGGATGCTGGATTTCAGGTCGAACAGGGTGGTTTTGAGAGATTGCATCCCGGCAACTTGGGGCAGGGCGACGAGGGGGTCAACGCTGGCAAGAGCCCTTCACTGTTGTCGGGGCGGGCGGGGCTGGCCGGCATCAGGAGCGAATCCGTGCACCTCATCATGCCGGATCTCGCCGCCCTCGAAGGCGGCATAGCCTGCGGTACCGCTCGCTACGATCGCCGCGACCAACACCGCGATCGTCCCACCCCGGCTGATCTCGCGACGGCGGGCCATCACCAGCACCACTAGCGCTCCAGCAGCCGCGACCAGCGCCGCGACCCGAGCGTTGTCGCCGGCCTCTTCATGGTTGTGAATCCGCGTCCGGCTCGCCCATGGCGTGTCTTCGATGACGTGCTCGGCGCCGTCGCCGCTCCACGCCACCAACGCCGTGAGCGGTCCGAGGAGAACGGTGCCGAAGAGGGCGAGGCGAATCACGGCGTCGTGGCGGCGAACGACGCCCCAGACAAGCGCCATCGCGGCAATCGGTAGACCGAGCACCGGGATATGGTTGGTCATCAGATGGAGCCAGGCCTGGTTCATGGTGCGGTCTCCTACAAGCGTTATACGTCCCGCTTCACTGCGCGCGCGACAGTAATCGCCCCAACCAGCGGCGCCGGATCAAACCGCACCGGATCGGTGCACGGCAGCCCCGTATCGCGCGCTGCATCATCACACGCCTTCCGCGCTGCGGCATCATCGAGGTCGTAGGTGTTCATCGCGATGCCGATCACCTTGGTCGGGTGCACCGCGTTGCCAAAATCCTCATACCATTTCACGTATTGCGACAACGGCGGAATCTTGAGCCACGACGCGTTCCGGTAATCACCGATGTACTCGCGGCTCGCCTGATGGCAAAGGATCATCGCATCGGGACATGAACCATGAAGCAAGCCGAGCGTGACGCCACTGTACCCGGGATGATTG
The DNA here is from genome assembly GCA_039915685.1 of Gemmatimonadales bacterium. GTDB lineage: Bacteria > Gemmatimonadota > Gemmatimonadetes > Gemmatimonadales > GWC2-71-9 > Palsa-1233. The sequence goes on from JBDSMU010000014.1 coordinate 4,349, forward strand.
ATGCTCCCCTGCCCCTCCACCAGCACGACATCCGCACCCTTGGCACCCTCGATCGTGATCCGCTCGGCGGCGCCCGCGATGAAATCAG
>JBDSMU010000141.1:0-25231 GCA_039915685.1 Gemmatimonadales bacterium
TTGTATGCAGCAAACGTGCGCGAAGATGAATTGATCGACGGGAACGCCCACGTCGACACCCTGCGGCGGGTGCTGGCCGATGAGGGCGAGGAGGCAGAGATCGTGATCTTCTCAGCCAAGGTCGAGGCCGAACTCGCGGAGTTGCCAACGGAAGACCGCGACGAGTTTCTCGAGTCGCTGGGCGTGCACGAATCAGGACTCGACCGGCTCGCTCGCGCCGCGTACCACCTGCTCGGCTTGCAGAGCTACTTCACCGCCGGCGAGAAGGAGGTGCGCGCCTGGACCGTCCGGAAGGGCGCACGGGCGCCCGAGGCCGCCGGCGTGATCCATTCGGATTTCGAGAAGGGATTCATCCGGGCCGAAACGGTGGCGTATGATGAGTTCATACGAGTGGGCGGATGGAAACCGGCACGAGAGCAGGGGCTCGCTCGCGCTGAGGGGAAGGAGTACGTGGTTCAGGATGGCGACCTGATGCTCTTCCGGACGAATCCGTAGCCTCATGACCGGCCCAGTCCACCACTCGATTCTTGCCGGCGGCGGCGAGATGGGCGAGTTGATGCGGAGCATCGACTGGAGCCGGACGCCGGTCGGTCCGGTCGAGGAATGGCCACAGAGCCTGCGAACGGCGCTCAGCATCCTGATGGAAACGGGCTTCCCAATGTATATCGCCTGGGGGCCCGATTTTACCCAGTTTTACAACGATGGATTCCGGCCGATCCTGGGCTCGACCAAGCACCCTGCCGCCATGGGCATCGGAACTCCGGAGACGTTCTCCGAGATCTGGGACGTGATCGGACCTATGTTCCATGACGTGATGAGGGGTCGCGCCACTACACTCGTCGACTTCCAGGTGTTCCTCGATCGGCATGGCTTTGCTGAGGAGTGCTATTTCTTTTTCTCGTATTCGCCGATACGCGAGGAGAGTGGCAGGGTCGGTGGCGTGCTCACGACCGTCACCGAAACCAGCCAACGGGTGATCGGCGAGCGTCGCCTCAAGACGACGCAGGCCCTCGTGACAGAGACCCGCGACGCCCGGGCGGTCGCCGACGTCTGCGAGATCGCTGCCCAGGTACTTTCGCGAAACAGCGACGACTTGCCGTGGCTCGAGATTCAACTCGCTGGCGAAGGTTCCGGCGCGACGTGCAGCGTCAGGGCGGGCAACCAACTTTCCGAGTGCGATGCATGCGGTATCGACGCTGCCGGCGCTGCCCCGGACCAGGTGGTCGTCGTCCCGATCGCCGACCCGGGGCGGGGCGTACCGATTGGACGGCTCACGGCCCGGACCAGCCCGCATCTCCGGTTTGACGCCGCATACCGCGACTTCTTGACCATGATCGCATCGCAGATCGGCACCGTAGTCTTCGCGGTACGCGCATTGGAGGATGCACAGACCCGCGCCGACGCGCTGGCTGAGCTCAATCGCGCTAAGACCGCCTTCTTCAGCAATGTGAGTCACGAGTTCCGGACTCCGCTCACCCTGATGCTTGGCCCAACCGAGCAGGCGCTTGCCGCGCCCGACGGAACACTTGGCGGCGACGAGCTCATTGCGGTGCATCGCAACGCACTTCGGCTGCTCCGGCTCGTCAACACGCTGCTCGATTTCTCCCGGATCGAAGCGGGACGGGTGACAGCACGGTATCAACCCACGGATCTCGCCCGCCTTACCACCGAACTCGCGAGCGCGTTCGAGTCGGCGACAGCGCGGGCAGGCCTCACGCTGGCGGTGCAGTGCCCACCACTCACGGAACCTGCATATGTCGACACCGAGATGTGGGAGAAAATTGTCCTCAACCTCCTTTCCAACGCGTTCAAGTTCACCTTCGCCGGCACGATCAGCGTGGGACTTGAGGCCGTCGGTGGCGCCGCCGAACTGCGGGTGCGGGACACCGGCGTGGGCGTGCCAGCCCAAGACCTCGAGAGAATCTTCGATCGCTTCTTCCGGATTGAACGCTCGGCCGGTCGGACCAATGAAGGTTCGGGGATCGGCCTTGCGCTTGTGTCGGAACTAGTCACGCTGCACGGCGGGACGATCACAGCGACCAGCGACGTCGGCCAGGGCACCGAATTCACCGTGCGCATCCCGTTGGGCCACGCGCACCTGCCGTCGGAGTTCGTGGAGAAGGATGCCGTGCCTGGGAGGAGAGCAAGCGCGGCTCGGGAGTTTGTGGACGAGGCCATTCGATGGTTGCCCGGCGAGGAACCAGCGCCAGCCCCAGCGCCGCGATCGGAGCGCCCATCGACTGCCCGCATTCTGGTGGCTGACGACAACGCGGACATGCGCGATTACCTATCGCGCCTCTTGGCATCGGGCTTCGAGGTACGGACCGCTGCCGATGGGGCTATTGCGCTGGAAATTGCTACAGAGTGGCAGCCCGACCTCATCCTGAGCGACGTCATGATGCCAAGACTCGATGGCTTCGAGCTGCTCCGCGCGCTTCGGTCGCGCGAGACGACCCGCTCCGTTCCGTTCATCATGCTCTCGGCGCGCGCGGGTGAGGAGGCGCGCATCGACGGATTGCACGCCGGTGCCGACGAGTATCTGGTCAAGCCGTTCTCCGCCCGCGAGTTGATTGCACGTGTCGAGGCCCAGTTAACCCGCGCGCGCCTCAGGAGCCTCGAGGACGCGCATGCGACACGACTTGAAAGCGTTTTTCGCAATGCGCCCGTCGGTGTGGCGATCGTGAAGGGCTCAGAGCATCGCGTGGAGTTCACCAACGCCGCGTACGACGTGATTGCGGATGGCCGCGCACAGGTCGGAATGACCGTGAGGGAGGTGTTCCCGGAACTGGAGAGCCAACCAATCATCGCGATGCTCGATCAGGCCTTCCAGTCCGGCGAGGTTTTCAGCGGCCACTCGATTCCTCTCATCCTGCGGCGGCCAGACGGTCACAACGAGGAGAACTTTTACGACTTCGTCCTTCAGCCGCAGCGCGACGAGTCGGGGCACGTCACCGGTTTGGCCATCGTGGTATTCGATGTCAGCGCGCTCACGATCGCGCGCGGCGAGGCGGAATCCGCCAACCGCGCCAAGGATGAGTTTCTGGCGCTGCTCGGTCACGAGCTACGCAACCCGCTCGCCCCAATCGTCACCGCCCTCGAGGTCATGCGGCTCAGCGGTCATGCGGGGGCCGAGCACGAGCGGCAGATCATCGAGCGACAGGTCCAGCACGTGGTCTCCCTCGTCGAGGACCTGCTCGATATTTCCCGAATCACTCGAGGAGAGGTCTCGCTTCGCCTCGAACCGGTCGACCTCGCAGACGTTACCGCACGAGCCCTCGAGATGGCCGCGCCCGTGATCGAGCGGCGCCGGCACGCCCTGCGCGTCGATGTCCCGCACGGCATGGTAGTGAGCGGCGACGCATCGCGCCTCGCGCAGGTGGTGGCCAACCTGCTCACCAATGCCGCTAAATACTCCGACGAGGGCGGCCGGATAACCGTCAGCGCCAAGGCCGTCCACAACGATGTCGTGCTCACCGTCTCCGATGAAGGTCGCGGCATCTCGGCGGAGATGCTCCCGAGGATATTCGATCTGTTCTGGCAGGAACGACAGGAGCTCGACCGACGCGAGGGTGGTCTCGGACTCGGCCTCGCAATCGTGCGGACCCTGGTCGAACGGCACGACGGCCGCGTCGAGGCGGAAAGCGGCGGTCGGGGTAAGGGAGCCACCTTTCGGATCATCCTGCCCGCGACAACCGCTGAGCGTGCACCAGCCGCCAACAAGGCGAGCCGTACCACTGATGCGACCGCCAGTCGGCGGGTACTGGTTGTCGATGACAACGTCGATGCCGCAGAACTACTGGTGCTGCTGCTCACAACTACCGGCCACGTCGCGTGTGCGGCGTTCGACGGGCCGGCCGGGCTTGTCCAACTCGAGAGATTCAAGCCCGACGTCGTACTGCTCGACCTCGGCCTCCCGGTCATGGACGGCTACGAAGTGGCCAGACGGATTCGGAAGGGAGAGCGGGGCAACGAGATGATCCTGATCGCCGTTACCGGATACGGTCGGTCAAATGATCGCGACGCAACGACGCTTGCGGGATTCGACCATCATTTCGTCAAGCCGGTGGACTTCACCATGCTCGAAGAATGCCTGCGTCGCGCATCTCCGGATTCTACGTCGTGAGCGGGGCCGAGCGGTGAACACACGCATCGCGAATTGGGCGTGCGGCCCGCTTCTCCTCATACTCGCGTACCCGGTTGCCGCCCAGGTGACCGATTCGACGCACCCGCGTCGCGTGGAATGGACCGCAGTCGGCACCACCGCGGCGATCGTCGCATTCACGACCCTCTTCGATCCCGCGCTCGCACGAGCGGCCGCACACGACCAGTCCGACGCGCTGATTCGGTTCAGCGACAATGTCGATCGAGCCGGCGAGCTCAGCGTGATCGCGCCCGTGGTGCTCGGCACGGCGGCGGTCGGGTTGATCACCCATCGTCCCGAAGTGCTCCGCCTGTCGGTCCGCACCGCGACCGCGATCGGCCTCGTGAGCGTGGTCGTGCAAGGCATCAAGTTGACGGTAGGGCGGTCGCGCCCGTTCCAGGATCCTGATTTCGACGGCACCGATTTTCACCCGTTCAGCGGCGGGTCCACGTCCTTCCCCTCCGGTCATACCGCCGCGGCCTTTGCGCTCGCCACCACGCTCGGCGATGCCATCGGCAGCACCGTGGTGCAGGGAGGCCTCTATGCAGTCGCCGCCGGCACCGGCTGGGCGCGCATCGCACAGCAGAAACACTGGGCCAGCGATGTCGTGGCCGGTGCAGCGATCGGCATCCTCGCGGGCAAGCTCGCCGCGGGAAGGGTGATGCTGTTCGGCCTCGCAGCCCCGCGAGTACTCGTCACCCCCGATGCGGTGGTGACCGGCTTTACGATTCCACTGCCCCGGACACACTGAGCGCAATTACGCCTCAGGAAGGGCCAACGGCTCAGGGAAAGTCATATGACGAAGCAACCCTGTCCGGAGACACTCATGCTGCGTGCAGGCCTGCTACCACTCCTCATGCTGCTTTCCGCGCCACTTGCGGCGCAGAGCTCCGCCGACCGCGCCGCCCTGGCGCGACTCAACCGCGCCATCCCTCCGGGCGTGCTGCCCGAAGCGGCTGCGTCACAAGACGCGGTCGCGCGCCAGCTTGAAAATGCGTTCGGCCATTTCGCGCAGTACGTGCGCGAAGACAATCGACGCGCCGCAGAGCGGGCACTCTTCGATTTCGATCAAGCTGCGGTACGCCGGCGCAAATGGGGCTGGCCAGATTATGGAATGGCCCGCGTCCTGTTCGCGCTCCACGAACGGGGTGCGCCGGCACTACCCGGTGATGGTCGCCGTGCCGGAGAGGCTGATCTCACGGCCGCGTGGCGTCACCTTCATCACGCACTGGAGCGCGACTCGACGCTGGTCGAAGCGAGGGACCTCCTCGTCGACATGACGATCCGCAGCGGTGATCGCGAACTCGATGACCTGGCTCGGCGCGCTGTCGCACGAATCGTTGATCAGGCCGACGCACCCGCCAACGCGTGGATCGTCTTCGCCCGCGCACTGCGCACCGAGCAATCCTACGACTCGGCGCTCGCCGCATTCGATAGCGCGGCGGCGCGCGGTGGCGACCGGTCGGTGATCGCACTCGAGCGATCCCGGACGCTGGTCGCGCTCGGCGACAGCGCTGGCGGCATCTCAGCGTACTGGGACGGCGCCGAGTCGCTCACGCTCGCAGGACGAGCGGCGTATCGACAGGACCTCGAGTGGATCGTGACCACTGATTCGGTCGCAGGGTTCGCTCGCTCCGTTGGCGCCGACGTTCCAGGCTGGCTGCGCCGGTTCTGGGGCGAGCGCGATGCGGCGGCGTTGCACGCCGAGGATGCGCGGTTGCGCGAGCACCTGCGCCGCTGGGTGGTGGCGCACCGCGATTTTCGCGTGCCGGTGCCGTGGAAGCGGAATTTCTACACCCGTTTTTGGGGGATAGCTGGCGGGGCGCCGTGCGTCGCGAACGCATCGCAGCTCGTCGACAGCCTGCCACTGCACCCGCCAACGATCGCCGGTGACCCACGGTTTCGCGAGCCGCTGCTCGACCACCGCGGGTTCATCTATATGCGCCATGGCGAGCCGTTCGCCATGACGGCGTCGGCTACCTCGGGCGATTCGCTGCTGGCGGACAACGACCTTTCGACGGTGAACCTGTCGTCATGGGTTTACTGGATCGAAGGGGCGTGGCGGGCATTCCATTTCGGCGGTGGGTCCGAGTTCGGCGCGCATGCACCGACCACGCTTCGGACGTACCTGCCGCTGAGCTTCAACGCATGGACGGCGCTCGCGCAGATCCTTCCCGAATACCAGAAGGCCGCGAACCTCCTCGACCCCAACTTCCTCGTCTCGACCCCGAAGGAGTGCTTCACGCCGATGCAGACGGCGTTCAGGCATCAGCGCGACGATGCCGGAGTGGGGATTGCAACGGATTCCGACTCCCCGCTCATCCTCCGCCCATGGGACGCCCCTCTGCAGTTCTTCGCCCTCGGCACCGGTGCTGACCGCAACGGACGTGCATTGGTGACCTTCGCGATTCCGATGCGCGACCTCAACGCGCAGGTACTCCCGTCGGGCGAATCGGGTTATCAGGTGGCCTTCCGAGTGGTCGCATGGGAGCGTGTCACCGGCCAGCGCATTGAGGTCGACACTACGAGGCGGTTCCGCGCCGCCGCCAATACGCCGACGACTTCCTACCTCACCGGCTGGTTCGAAATTCCGCTCGGTCCGGGCGACTGGCAGCTCGCTGTCAAGGCGCAGCAGGAGGACTCGCTGGCGGGCGCGTACGGAATGCGTCGCGGGCTCGTGCTCGATCGCGGCGGGGTCCTCAGCCTTTCCGACGTCGTCACGGGGTTGGCCGGATCCCCGGAGCGGTGGACCCCTGATGGAACGCCCTTCCCGCTCAACGCCCTGGGCACCTGGCGTGAGGGTTCAACGGTCGAGCTCTACTTCGAGGTGCGAGGGCTGGGGGCGGGCGACAGATACACCACCACGGTCGAGGTTTTCCCCGCGGACCGCCGCCAGAAGGAGCAGATCCGGGTTCGCTTCCCCGAGGTCGCGACCGGCGCGCTCACCCCGGTCCGCCGAAGCCTCGCCCTTGGTTCGCTCAAACGCGGCGACTACAGGCTGGTCGTGACGATCGAGTCTGGTGGTCGGCGCGCGGTGCGGGAACAGCGGATCCTGGTGGTGAAGTAGGCACCAGCCCTCAAACCTACCCCCACCATACCCCACCCAGTTATTCTTGATGGCTGTCCAACTCATCCTCCCCGGCTGCCGCACCAGCGCCGGGGCATCTCCAGACCGAAGGAAGGTGCCTGCATGATCCGTTCGTATGAGGCCGTCTACATCTTCGATTCCACTCTCGAAGAGGCCGCCGTCACCGAGAAGCTCGACCGTTTCCACGCGCTCGTCCCGCAGGACGGCGAGGCCGTCATCGATGTCTCCCATTGGGGCCGTCGCACCCTCGCGTATCCCGTCGCGGGCCGTGAGACCGGTTACTACGTCGTCGCCAAATTCGACGCGGCGTCCGAGATGTTGCCGGAGTTCGAGCGCGCCCTCAAGCTTGATGACACCGTGCTGCGTCATCTGCTTGTGCTCAACGAAGGCGCCCAGATCGCGCCGACGCCCACCACCAAGGACGGCGAGGAGGAGGACTGATGGCCCGGCAACAGAAGACCTGCGCCATCTGCGAGAGCGGTGTGCGGATCGTCGATTTCAAGGATGAGCGCCTCCTGACGCGCTTCCTCACCGAGCGCGGCAAGATCCTGCCCGCTCGCCTGTCGGGCAATTGCGCCCGGCATCAACGCCAGCTCAGCACCGCCGTGAAGCGGGCGCGAGAGATCGCCCTGCTGCCGTATATCAAGGGATTCGGAGGCTGACGGAACGAGCCGTGGTGCCCGGCATTGCCGGGCACCGTCGCTCACCCCTGATTGCCCCGCTGCTGCTGGCGGGGTATCTCGTTGTCGCCCCCTGGATCTTTTTTCTGGCACCGCTCGCGATCCTTTTGTTGGCGTCGCGTCCCCGAACCGCGCGCGAATGGCTCTGGGTGGCGCTCGCGCTCATCGCGGGCGTCGGCCTGCTGCGCACCGCGCCAGCGGATCTCGCCGACCGCACCATCCGAGCCGCCGGAATGTTCTTCGCGGGCACGTACGTCACGATGGCGCTTTTCGGCAATCGCTCGCTCTTCGTCCGCTGCATGGTGGCGACGTCGGCCGCGGCGGCATTCACCACTGGCTGGTTCCTCGCGCTCCGCCTGCGCTTCAGCACCCTCCGCGACGCGGTGGCAATGCACCAGTGGGATGTCTATCGCACGTTGATGAAGGGCCTCCCTGCCACCCCGCCGCCGGCCGCCGACGAGGTCGTTGGCGGGACACCGCTGGCGGAGCTGGGTTACCAGCTCGCCCGCACCGTCGAACAGGTGAGCGAGCTCTTTCCGGCAATCATCGCGCTAACCGCCGTCGCCGGCGGCTGGATCGCCTGGACCTGGTACCATCGCCTGTCGAGCAAGCCGATCGGCGCCCCGCCTGGGTTGTTCCGCCATTTCCACTTCAGCGACCAGATGATGTGGTGGCTGGTGGCCGCCCTCGCGGGCACCATGCTGCCGCTTCCACAGGGCCTTCATCTTGCCGCGAAGAATTTCCTGGTGGTCGTCCTCGGCCTCTATGCGGCACGCGGCCTGGCCGTGCTTCGCACCGTTTTGCTCAACGCGCCACCGTTCCTGGTTGTGTTGCTGTGCCTGATTGCCCTGCCCCTGTTACCATTGGCCGTGACCGGCTGCATCGTGGTCGGTGTAGCTGACACCTGGCTCGACCTGAGGCGGCGCGCGCCGCCCCCTGACGGAGTTTCTCCATGATTGAACTGATCCTGCGCGACAACGTGTCCTCCCTCGGCAAGGCTGGCGACCTGGTGCGCGTGAAGCCCGGCTACGCCCGTAACTTCCTCCTTCCCCGCGGACTCGCCTTCGAGGCGACCGAGGGCAACAAGAAGCGGATCATGGCCGAATCGCGGGCACGCGATGCTGCCGCCGCGAGCGATCGTGTCGAGGCCGAGGCGCTCGCGGCCAAGATTGCAGCGACATCGCTGGAGTTCACGGCGAAGTCAGGCGAAGACGGGAAGCTCTTCGGCTCGATAACTGCCGGCGACATCGCCGAGCAGCTTGAGGCGAAGGGGATCACGGTCGACAAGCGTCGAATCGAACTGGAGCACCCGCTCAAGCTCCTCGGGTTCCATTCCGTGCCGGTTCGGCTTCACCACGACGTGCAGGGTGAGGTGAAGGTCAACATCGTCGCCGAGGCCTGATTGGGAGCGCCGGTCGGGATCGCGTATCTCGACGGACCCCGCCTTGCCCGTGGTTTCCACGCTGCGGCGGACTGGGTCGCAGCGAGTCGCGACGACCTCAACCGAATCAACGTCTTTCCGGTGCCCGATGGCGACACCGGCACCAACTTCTCGCTGACACTGCGCTCGGTCGCCGACGCCCTCCGGGCGCTCGGCGACGCATCGCTTTCCCAGACCGCGACCACTGCCGCCCGTGCCGCCGTCCTGGGCGCGCGAGGCAACTCTGGCATGATGCTCGCACACTTCCTGCTGGGTTTTGCAGAAGGGCTGGACGGCGCCGACACCGCGACAAGCATTGAGATCGCACGCGCGGTGCGCCGCGGCGCCGACACGCTCGAACTCGCGCTCGACGAACCGCGCGAGGGGACGATCCTCACCGTGGTCCGCGACGCCGCCCGTGCAGCCGAGATCGCGGCGGCGGATTCGCCCGACGTCGGGGCATTCGTGCGCCGGCTGCACACCGAGGCCCAACACGCGTTGGCACGCACCCCGGACCTTCTCCCGGTGCTCAAGGAAGCGGGCGTGGTCGATGCCGGAGGGAAAGGATTCGTCCGGATGGTCGAGGGGTTCGTCCGGCTCATCAACGGCGACCCCATCCTTGCGGTGACCGCCCCCGAGCCCGACGAGGCCATCGCACCCGCCGCGTTCATGGACATTGCCTCGGAACGTGACTTCCAGTTCTGCACGGAGGTCCTCGTGCGGGGCGACAACCTTCCCCCGGGCAACGATGTCCGAGCGGCAATGCACCAATTTGGCGGGTCGTTGGTGGTGGCGGTGGCCGGCGACATCCTGAAGATTCATGTGCACACCGACACGCCCGACGCCGTCTTCACCTATGCGGAGCGGTGGGGCAGAGTCGACACCCGCAAGGCTGAAGACATGCGGGCACAGCACCGTCGGCTCGTGCATCACCAGCGGCGTCTCGTGGCGGTCGTGGTCGACTCCTCAAACGATCTTCCTGACACCGCCCTCGATCGCCACCACATCGCCGTCGTTCCGCTGCAGGTGATGTTCGGCACCGAAACGTTCCGCGATCGGATCGATCTGAAGCCTGATGAGTTCTACCGTCGGCTTCGCACGGCGACCGCAGCACCGACCACATCGCAGCCGACCCCGGCGGAGTTCGTGCGAACGTTGCGGGCCGCGCGCGCCGAGGCCGAGGAAGTGGTCGGCATCTTTGTCGGCGCGGCGCTGTCGGGGACGTTCGCGTCGGCGCAGGCAGCGGTGGCCGCCGCCGGGATCGACCACGTGCACCTGGTCGATTCGCGTTCAGCCTCCCTCGGGGTCGGCCTGCTGGCACTCAGGGCCGTGGAATTGGCCGATCAGGGTTGGGGTGGCGCGGCGATCGCCGAGGAGCTCCGGCGAGTGCGCAACCAATCGGGGCTGTTCATCACCGTTGACACGTATGACAATCTGTTGCGATCCGGGCGCGTAACACGGGGGAAGGCATGGTTGGGTGGACTACTGGATATCAAGCCCATTCTTGATGTGGGGGATGACGGTCGCCTCCGGCGGGTCGACATGGTTCGCGGTCGCGAGCAGGTCGTGCACCGGGTCCTGGCGCTGCTTGACGTCGCGCTCACCCCGCGCCCGAAACAGCTGCGGTTGGGTATCGCGCACGCCGACGCCCCCGAGGTGGCTGAGCGACTCCGTACCGCTCTCATTGCCGCGTTCAGGCCCAAGGAGATCATCGTGGGGCCCGCGACAGCGGTACTCGGCACGCACGTCGGCGCGGGCGCGTGGGCAGTGACTTATCAAGTGGAAGACGGTGCCGAGGTGCCAGCGTGACCGCCCGTGCAGCTCTCAATGCCGGTGAACTGATGACCAGCGTGGCGTCCCTCCCGGAACCGGTTCGGCGTGCCATCGCGTTGATAGACGATCGCAAGGGTGACCGAATCGTGGTCATAGACCTCCGCGGATTGTACGATGCCACTGATTTCTTCCTGATTGCATCCGGTACCTCAGACGCGCACGTACGGGGTATCGCCGACGGCCTGGAACGCGGGATGCTTGAGGACGGCCAGCGCGCCAATCATGTTGAGGGCCTGCCAGCCGGTCGATGGGTGCTCCTCGACTTCGTAGACTTTGTGGTCCACCTGTTTCACCCGGAGACGCGGGCGTTCTATCAGCTCGAGCGACTCTGGCAGGACGCCCCGGCCTACCGGCCGGGAACGTGACGCTTCTCGAGGATAGACGCATGCGCCGCATCGCCCGGACCATCCTGTTGCTCGCCGCGTTGACGCTGCCCACCGTGCTCCACGCGCAGTACTTCGGCCAGAACAAGGTGCAGTACACCAAGTTCGATTTCCGGATCATGGAGACCGAACATTTCGACGTGTACTACTACGACGGCGAACGACCCGCGGCGCTCGACGTCGCCCGCATGGCCGAGCGGTCGTACGGGCGACTCTCGCGCGTGCTCAAGCACCAGTTCCGCGAACGGAAGCCGATCATCCTCTACGCGTCGCATTCTGATTTCCAACAGACTAATACCACGCCCGGCGAGGTGGGTGAGGGAACCGGTGGTTTCACCGACTTCCTCAAGCACCGTAACGTGATCCCGCTCACCGGGTCCTATCACGATATTGAGCACGTACTGACACACGAAATGGTGCACCAGTTCCAGTACGACATCTGGTCGGGTGGCAAGGCGGGCGCAGGAATTCAGACGCTGATCGCGGTGAACCCGCCACTTTGGTTTGTCGAGGGCATGGCGGAGTACCTCTCGATTGGACGGATCGACGCCAACACCGCGATGTGGCTGCGCGACGCGTCAGCAGAGGGAAAGCTTCCCACCATTGACCAGCTGGAGAATGATCCGCGGATCTTCCCGTACCGATTCGGCCAGGCGATCGTGACGTACATCGGCGAACGCTGGGGTGACGAGGCGATTGGCGCGATCCTCTCCGCGTCGCGAGCCGGGTCGCTCGAATCGGCCATGCGGCGGGTGATCGGCCTCAACTTCGAGCAGCTCGGCGATCAATGGCGCGATGCGGTGCAAAAGCAATACCTGCCCGAACTGGCCACCCGCGTCAAGGCACGAGCGGTTTCGGAGGAACTCCTGACCAAGGACCGCAGTGAGGGGACGCTGCATCTTGCTCCGGCGCTTTCTCCTGATGGGTCGCGCGTCGCGTACTTCTCCGAGAAGGATTTCTACTTCGTCGATCTCTGGCTTGCCGACGGTGTCACCGGCAAGCCGATCCGCCGGCTGCTGAAGTCGACCTGGAGCTCCAACTACGAAACGTTCCGGTTCATCAATTCAGCGGCGTCGTGGTCGCCCGACGGGAAATTCCTGGCGTTCGCCGCCAAGCGCGGACCAAAGGACGACATCGTGATCGTCGACGCGGCGCGCAACAAGGAGGTCGCCCGGCTGGGTGTCGACCTCAGCGGCGTCACCACGCCCTCGTGGAGCCCCGACGGCAGCCAGCTTGTCTTCACCGGTTACGATGGCGGGTTGTCGGACTTGTTCATCATCAATCGTGATGGCAGCAATCTCCGACGACTCACCAACGACAAGTACGCCGATCTACATCCGGTCTGGTCGCCAGACGGAAGCAAGATCGCGTTCACCACCGATCGCGGGCCGGGCACCGACTTCGAGACGCTCCGGATCGGCAACCTCCGCCTCGCGGTGGTGACGCTCTCGGACAACCGCATTGAGCTGATGCGCGGGATGGATGTCGGCACCAACATCAATCCACAGTGGTCGCCGGACGGCCAGTCGTTGGCATTCGTCTCCGACCGCACCGGAGTGAGCAACATCTTCCTGTACGAGTTCGCCGATGGCGAATCGTACCGCCTCACCGATTTCTACACCGGCGCGCAGGGTATCACGCCCCTCTCCCCGATCCTGTCGTGGGCGAAGGAAGCCGACCGCCTCGCGTTCGTGTACTACGAGGATTCGGAGTACGACGTCTACACGCTCCAGAACCCGCGCAACCTCAAGAAGCAGCCGTGGCGTCCGACGGATCCGACCGTGGCGGCGGCGCCAGTTGCGGATTCGATACGCGTTGCCGCACCGTCGGGCGGGCAGGCGCTTTACCGTGGCGCGCAGGGGCTGCGGCCGGCCGACTCGGTGACCCCGGTGCCCGATTCACTCCGGCCGCCCCCGCCAGTGTCGATTGCACGGCTGCTCGATTCGGTCACGCTCGCGCTGCCCGACACGGCGACATTCACCGAGCGGAAATACAAGGTTGCGTTCTCGCCCGACTATGTGGCGCGGCCAAGCATCGGTTACGCCCGTGACAACTTCGGGCGCGGCTTCTTCGGCGGCACCACCGTTTCGCTCTCCGACATGCTGGGCGACCGCCAGCTGATCTTCAGCGGCTATATCAACGGCCGCATCAGCGAGGCGTCCGTCCTCGCTGCGTATGCCAACTATTCGCGTCGGATCAATTACGCCGTGGGGCTCCAGCAGGAACCGTATTTCCAGTACCTCAGCAGTGAGGTCACCGACGGCCCGTCGCCCAGCGAGAACACGTTCGTCACCAACGTTCGACGCATCATGATCCGCTCGGCGTTCGCCCAGGCATCATACCCGCTGTCACGCTTCCGTCGGATCGAAGGTGGCGTGCGTGGTTCCAACGTGACCGACGACATTCTGAGCATCAATGAGCCGTTCGATCCGATCAGCGGCCTGATCACGTCGGAACCGTCGCTTACCCGCGAGTCGCTGGGCAAGTTCAGCTACGTCCAACCATCGGCCGCGCTGGTATTCGACAATTCGCTCAATGGATACGTGGGCCCGTTCCTCGGTCGGCGCTCGCGTTTTGAGATCGCCCCCACAATCGGCGAGTGGCAGTTCATGCAGTACACCGCCGACATGCGTCGTTACGATCCGATCATCGGTCCGCTGGTGTTCGCAACTCGCGCGATGTATTTCGGGCGCACCGGTCGCGATGCCGACCGCTTCACACTCTTCCTCGGTTACCCCGACTTGCTCCGCGGTTATACCTCCGGATCGTTCATCCGCAACGAGTGCGCCGCCGGTGGGGGTGATCCCACCAGCCGCACGGGATGCGCCGCGCTCGACCAACTCGTCGGGTCCTCGCTTGCCATTTTCAACGCTGAACTGCGGTTCCCACTGCTCAACGCCTCGCTCGGCTTCATCCCACTCGGTTTTCCGCCCATCGAGGGCGCGTTCTTCTATGACGTGGGGGTCGCGTGGGACTCCCAGAGCAAGGTTGAGTTGCGCAACCGACGTCCCGGAGAATCGCCGATCGCGATCCGGACGCCACTCCGATCCCTCGGTTTCTCGATCCGGGCGAATATCTTCGGGTTCGTGATCTTGCGGTTCGATTACACCAAACCGCAGCAACGACCGGGCACCGACGCCTTCTGGACCGTCTCTTTCGGACCGACATTCTGACGATTACCTCGCTTCGCGTTCCCACGCTCGCGGCGATCTTCCTGGTCGCGGCGTGCGGTCGTGACCAACCCGTCGCAGCACGACACCTCCCGACCGGGCTCCCGGCCGAAGGTTCACTGATGCGACTGCCCGCTGAAGGCGGCGGCGCGATCCTGCTGCGCGGTGATTCGCTCACCGCACTCGACTGGTCGATCGAATCGGGGATCCCGAAAATCGCGCGCGGCCTCGGCACCGACCTCGAGGAAAAAATTGTCTATGCCGTCGACACTGACGGTCGGCTGGTCGGCCTCGACCTCTTCGCACGCAGGTCGCGAGTTTATCTCGCAGCAGCGCGAGCGCTGGTGACCACGCCCGAGGGCGTCATCTTCGGCCTCGACTCGGCGGGCCACGCCCTGCGGTTTGCCGGCCGGTCGCTCACTACCTTCCGCGCCTCGCTCGACGCCGGTCCGACCGAACTGGTGCGCGCGCCAGGCACCCAGGTTGCGGCAGTCAGCAGTCGGTCGGGAATCATCCAGGTGATCGGTGACGACGGCGAGGCTCGTCGTATCGACGCTCCCCCCGGACGGGTGACCTCCACGTGGTATGGCGACATGATCGCCGTCACTACCGACTCCGGCGTCCTCTTCGTCGATCCGCGGGGCAAGCCGGACCCGACCTTCCATCGCGTCAGCGGCAAGCTGGTGACCGCGGTCTTCTCGCCATCCGGTCATCGCCTTTACGCAGCCCGGGCGCAGGGTGACATCGCTGTCCTCGCTCCAACGGTGCGGGGCTCGACGAGTCTGATTGTGAGTGATGCCGGGACGCTTCCCCTCGGCGGGCGCGCCAGCGCGATCCGGATCGACAAGTCGGGTCGATGGCTCCTCGCAAAACCCGAGAAAGGTGATTCAGTGTGGCTCGTCGACGTCGTGCGCCACGAACTCGCCGCCACCATCAACACCCGTTGGGCCGATGATCTTCCGCTGGTGACCGGAGGCCGCACGCTGGTCGTCCGTTCGGGAAAGGACGTCGTGGCGTACGACGTCACCGGAAACGCGCCGGTCGAGCGCGCCCGCCTCTCCGGCGCTGCGTCGGACGTGTTCATGGTCGTGCCATGGGCTCCGCGCACTGCCGCTCCACTGTCAGAGCCGGTCGCCATCGCGACGGCCGATTCGGCGCCAGAACCGGCCGAACCGGACAGCATCCCCTCGGACCCTGACGTCATGCCGACGCTGCCGTCACCAACCGACTCCATGCCAGAAGTGGCCGTTCCCCCCGCCGGCCCCACGCCAGTCTATCTACAGGTGTCGTCGTCCCAAAATTCCGAATGGGCCCGGGCCTTCGCCGACCAGCTCAAACAGGGCGGCTTCCCCGCCCGCGTACTCGATCCAGCCAAGCAGGACGAGGGATTCCGGGTGGTGGTTGGCCCCTACCGCACCCGCGAGGAGGCCGATGCCACCGGCAGGCGACTCGGGCGTCCGTACTTCGTGATCACTCTAGGCGCCGGCGGGACCTGAACCCGTCGCTGGCTGTGTCTCGGAGGTCTGCAATTGGCTATCTTTGGGGCTTCCAGTGATCCCAAGCACCTGCGGGTGCCGGTCGCTGACAGCCCCAAACCCCACACCGACCTCACGATGAAGCTCACCAAGCTGGAACTTTCCGGCTTCAAGTCGTTTGCGGATACCGTCACCCTCTCATTCGACCAGGGCGTCACCGCGATTGTCGGCCCGAACGGGTGCGGCAAGTCCAACGTGTCCGACGCCGTGCGCTGGGTGCTGGGCGAGCAGTCCGCCCGCCTGCTCCGCGGCGGCAAGATGGAAGATGTGATCTTCCAGGGTGCCGCCACCCGGCGGCCGGTCAACGTTGCCGAGGTTTCCCTCTACTTCGACAACAGCTCCGGCGTGCTCCCAACGCCGTACACCGAAGTCGTCGTCACGCGCCGGCTCTCCCGCTCAGGAAACAGCGAGTACCTCCTCAACAACCAGACGGTGCGGCTTCGCGATGTGCAGGACTTGCTGCGAGGGACCGGATTGGGCAGCGATGCGGGCGTGGTGATCGAGGCGAAGATGATCGATCTCCTGCTCTCCGATCGCGCCGACGAGCGGCGCTCGCTCTTCGAAGAGGCCGCAGGCGTCGGGCTCTACCGCGACCGCAGGCACACCACGTCGCGTCGGCTCGAGGACACCAGCACCGATCTCCAGCGCCTGGACGACCTGATATCCGAGGTGCAGTCGCAAGTCAGGTCGCTCGCGCGACAAAAGGGGAAGGCAGAACGGCACACCGCACTGACCGAAGAAAAATTTGCGGTCACGATCACCCTCGCCCGCCGTAGACTGGACCAGCTCGCGATCGATGCCGCAACATTCGAGCAGCGTCACGCGGAGCTGACGAATTCGCTGCCACAGGCGCGGACCCGCCTCGCCGAGTGCGAGACGGTTCGCGAAGGAGCCGCGCAAGCGCGCCACGCCGCCGAGCGGCATCGTGGCGTGGTGGTGGAAAACCTCAACGTCACGCGTGTGGCGCTCGGCAAGCTCGACGGCGATCTCGCAGTTGCCTCGGAGCGGCTCGCCAACGCTGCGCAGCGTCGCGAACGCGCGGCACTCGAGCGCAGCGACCTCGAGGTTCGCCTCTCGCAGGCACGCCTCGACCTGGAGGCCGCAACAGACGAGCGCACCGCCGCCGAGTCAGAGCATGCCGGCATCCAAGGTGAACTCACGGCGCGTGGCACCCACGAGCAGGACGTGCGCCAGCGTCTTGCGGCCCAGCGCGATGTGGTCCGCAGGATGGAACAGGAGCTGCAACAGCAGGCGCAGCAGCTCCGGTCGCTGGAGGGCGAACGCACCGCGCTCGAGGGAGAACTCGCATCGATTCACGAGCGGATCGCGCTGGAGTCGGCGCATCGCCACGCGCTCGACACCGATCACGTTGCGACCGGCGAGAAGCGCACCGAGGCATCGGCCATCGCGGATCGACACAGCGAAGCGGCGCGCCACGGCGCGGACGCCGCCGAGCAGGCGCGCCTCAGGTCGCGCGAGCTGCGCGACCGTGAAGTGCGCGAGTTGGCGGAACGCCGCAGCATCGAGGACGATGTGGCGCGGATCACGGCTCGGCGTGCAGCGCTCGAGGCACTTGAGCGCGATCGTGTGGGCCTCGCCCCCGCAGCCGCCGCGCTGCTCGCGCAGCGGGAGCGTTTCGGCAACGGCGTGATCGGCCCGCTTGCCGACTACGTGAGCACCGATGGCGAGCAGGCCGAACTGGCCGAGCAGCTACTCGGCGATTTCGTGCACGCCGTGCTGGTGCACGACGATGCCGTGGTGGCCGCTGTGCAGGCTTGGCACGCCACGGAACAACCGGGCACACTCATCCTGCTTCCGGTCGAACCGGGGCCTGTCGTCCGAGGTGGCACGCTCGACGGGCGGCTCAAGGTCGAGGCAGCGGCTGCACCGTGGGTGGCGGCACTGACGGGTGGCTCGGAGGTGTTTGGCGCTGGCGGCCGAGCTCTCCGTCGTCCGAATGGCGCGGTCTACCTCACCGGGCCCGGCGCATCGACCGGTCCGATTCGGCGCCGCGCCGAGCTCAAGTCGCTGGCCCGGCACCTCGACACGGCGTCAGGCGCATTGGCGCTGGCCGATGCGCGCCGCGCGGCAACTGCCGCGGAGCTGGCGGCGGCGGAGTCCGAGGTGACTGCGACCCAGCACGCCGCTGAACGCCTCCATGAATCCGAACGCCAGGCGTTGGCCACCCGCGAGGACCTGATCAGACGGGTTGCCAACCTCGACCGCGAACTCGGCGAGGCCACGACCCAGCTCGATCGACTCGCCGAGCGCATCGCGCGCGCCGAACAGCGTCGCGCTGTCGTCGAAGCGAGTGCGGTGGACGGAGGCCAGGCGCGTGCACGGCTCGACGAGGCGTTGGTGACGACCCGGGCACAACTCACCGAGCTCGAATCGACTCAGGAACAGGCGCGCGACGACCGTTCACAGTCGCAGGTTCAGGAAGCTCACGTCGCAGCACGGCTTCGCGGCGCAAACGAGGCCATTGCCCGGTCCGAGCGGATCATCGCCGATGCTCAGGCTTCTGGGCGGGCCCGCACCGAGGAGATCGCGCGACTCGATGCCGACCAAGGGGCGCTCGAAGCACAGCGTACAAACTGGCAGGGTGGGCGCGACGAGCGCGCGGCGCAGCTCGTGGCACTCGAGACCGCCGCAGCGGAGGCCGAGGGCGCATTGCAGGCCACCGACACCCGACTCGCGACCGCCGAAGCAGACCTCGCGTCTGCACGTCGCGACGTCGAATCGATGAACGAGGATTTCCATCGCCTTGAACTCGGTGTCACCGAGGCCGCCGCGATGCGAGCCCGCATCGTGGAGCGGGTTGAGACCGAGTGGAAGCGCCCGTTCGATGTGCTGGTGGACGCCGCGCCGTCACTCGACCTCGATCTCGACACGCTCGAAACCGAGGCCGAACGGATCGCCGGTGCGCTGGAGGCGATCGGTCCGGTCAATGCGCTCGCGGTCGAGGAACACGCCGAGGAAAGTCTGCGCGCCACGACGCTGCAGGCACAGCGCGACGACCTCGTGGCGGCGCGCCAGGCGCTGCTGCAGGCTATTCGCGAGATTGATGGTATCGTGAAGGCGCTGTTCATGGAGACCTTCGAGGCAATCCGGACCAACTTTACGAGCGTATTCGACACGCTGTTCGGTGGCGGTGAGTGCGACCTCCGGCTCAGCGATCCCGACGATCCGCTCGAGGGGGAGATCGAGATCCACGCGGCCCCGCGAGGCAAGAAAACTCAGCGCATCCACCTGCTATCGTCGGGCGAACGCACCTTGGTGGCGGTGTCACTGCTCTTCTCGATCTATCTCACCAAGCCGAATCCGTTCTGCCTCATGGACGAGGTCGACGCGCCCCTCGATGATGCGAATGTGGGGCGGTTCCTCCTCCTGCTGGATGAGTTCAAGGAGCAGACGCAGTTCATCGTGATCACCCACAACCCGCGCACGATGCAGTCGGCCGATTCGGTCTACGGTGTCACGATGCAGGAGCCGGGTGTGTCGACAATCGTGGGGGTGCGGCTCGGCGACCATGTTGCCGCGGCCTGACACGCTCGACCCTGACCGGGACAACGCATGCTGATCGTGATGAAGCAGGACGCCACCCCCGACCAGATCGCGGCAGTGGTCGACAAGATCGAGGGACTGGGCTACGAGGCGCGCCCGATGCCGGGACGCCAGCGCACCACCGTCGGCCTCGTGGGCAACGACGGTCGAGTCGACTCGTCGGTGATCGACGGATTGCCCGGCGTGGCGGAGATCATCCACGTCTCGAAGCCGTACAAGCAGGTGTCCCGCGAATGGAAGCCGGAGCCTACCCGGGTGGTGCTCGCCGATGGCACCACGATCGGTGGCCGGGAGGTCGTGGTGATCGCCGGTCCGTGCTCGGTGGAAAGCGAGGAACAGATCATGGCATCGGCGCGACTGGTCCGTGCGGCCGGTGCGACCGGACTCCGTGCCGGCGCGTTCAAGCCGCGGTCGTCGCCGTATGCCTTCCAGGGAATGGGCAAGCCGGGCCTCGAGTTGCTGGCGCAGGCGCGCGCCGAAACAGGGCTGATGATCGTGACCGAGGCGATGGATCCCGCCGGCCTCGAGTTGGTCGCGGACGTGGCGGACATCATCCAGATCGGTGCCCGCAACATGCAGAACTACTCACTCCTCAAGGAATGTGGCCGACTACGGAAGCCGATCCTCCTCAAGCGAGGGCTTTCGGCGACGATCTCGGAGCTGCTCCTATCGGCAGAGTACATCCTCTCGGAGGGTAACCCCGACGTGATTCTCTGCGAGCGGGGGATCCGGTCATTCGACCCGTCGACACGGAACCTTTTCGACCTCGCCGCCGTTGCAGTGGTTCATGGCCTGTCGCATCTCCCGATCGTTGCCGACCCAAGTCATGGGACCGGGCATCGCGACATGGTCCCGCCAATGGCGCGTGCCGCCATCGCAGCGGGTGCCGACGGTCTACTTGTGGAAATGCATCCGAATCCGGAGCAAGCCTTGTCCGATGGCGCCCAGAGCCTTTACCCCGAGCAGTTCGAGCGGATGATGCGCGACGTGTCCGCGATCGCCGACGTAATCGGCCGCGGCCTCGCCGTGCCGACGGCGGCGGTCTCGTGATGCGTGGCCTCCTGCTGGCCGCACTGGTGGCAACGGCCGTCCACGTGCCAGCGGTCGCTCAGGCCGGTCAGCCCGACGCCGCCGCGATCGTCAACCGGTCGGCGCGTGCCTACAAGGCCCTGACGGCGCTTCAGGCCGACTTCCGCCAGCGGATCGAGGACCCATTCCTCGGCGCGAGCGATGCCAAGGGCGTGCTCTCGCAAACGGGGACCAATCGGTTCGCCATGCGATTCACCGATCCGGCGAACGAGGCAATAATCATCGATGGAAGCAAGGTTTGGGTCTATCTACCGAGCAGTATGCCCGGTCAGGTACTTCGGTACCCGATGCCGAGCGGCCCGGTGTACGGCTACAATTTGCTTGCGTGGTTCCTCGAGCGTCCGCTGGAGCGATACCGGGTGAGCTACGTGAAGACCGATAACATCGAAGGGCGGAAGGCCGACGTGCTGCTGCTCGAATCGGTGGCAGCAGACCTGCCGTTCCGCCGCGCGACAGTGTGGTTCGATCGCGAGGATGCCCTGCCCCGCCGCCTCGAGATCCAGGAACGCAGCGATAGCAAGCGAATCGTGGAGCTCACGCGTCTCCGGCCGAATGTGACGATCCCGGCGAGCGTGTTCATCTTCACGCCGCCGAGTGGGGTGAAGGTGGTTGATCAGAAGACGTGAAAGGTTGAAGGGTTGAAGGGTTGAAGGGGTGAAGGTCGTTAGCGGTATCGCCGTAAGGCGTAGGCCTAACTGGCCCCCAGTTCCTGCTTTACCCGCGTCATCGCCTCCTCATTCAACCCTCGCGCACGCGCAATCTCCAGCGCCCCACGGGCGAGCGCCTGATAAAGCTCACGATCAGCACGTCCAAGCACACCGAGATGCGCCGCGATCGTACCGGCATCGCCCCGAGCAACCGGGCCGCCGAGCGAGGCCGCCGCACCGCGCTGACCGATGTTCGCCAGCGCGCGTTGCATGAGAGGCAGATAGAGCGTGGCGGCCGCGTCGCCCGCCCCCGCTTCCCGACCGAGGCGCTCGGCGACCGCTGCGAGCACCACCAGATAGTTGGCCGCAAACACCGCACCAGCGTGATATCTTGGCTTCGACGCACCATCCATTTCGACGACAGGGCCCATGCGGAGCGACTCGGCGAGCACACGCGCCGTTGCGAGGGCACGAGGATCGCCCTCAAGCACCGCTGGCGTCCCTTCGAGGAGCTCAGGCTCCCCCGCTGGCGCGATGAACGTCATCAGTGGGTGCAACGAGCCGAGCGCCGCCCCGGTCGCATCGAGTGCGGCCAGGGCCGATCGGTCGTGCATCCCGGAACAGTGCAGCACCACATGATGCCGCGTGATGCGATCGAGTCGGAGTAGTTCGCCAGCCACCGACCCGATCGCGTCATCTGGCACCGCCGTCAACACTAGGTTGGCAGCGTGCAGGGCATCGCTCCACGAATCCACCGCCACCAGCCCGCCCGAGACCGCTTGCCCGCCGCGCGTGAGCATCGTCACCGCGTGGCCCGCATGCGACAGGGCGCGTCCGAGCGATAGCCCGACGCGCCCTGCACCAACGATGGCAATAGCCAATTGGCTCACGGAGCTCGCGACGCCTGCTGCATCAGCGCTGCCGGGGTCGCAGACGCGTCGAGCAGCGCCACTGCGGCCTGTACCTGTGGGTCGCTGGCCGCACGACGGCGCAGCTCGGCCTGTCGACCGAAAACGTAGCGCGCGACTTCAAACGCGATATGCTCGTCCATCAGGCTCCGCCCATGGGCCTGCGCCTCAGGCGAGAGCGTAACTCCCTTTGCAACGAGCCGTGACACAACCGCCTGGCGGAGCGCATCGTCGACCACAAATGTCTCGCTGGTCACGGTGCGCTTCTGCTTGGCGTCGATCGCTGTCGCCACAAGGGCATCGCGGTACGCGGCCACGTCGCTACCGAGCGCCTTCCCGAACTCCTTCTCGGTATCGGTCAGTGTGTCGGCACGCACGATCCGGTCAGGCACGATGCCACCACCGCCCTTCACGATACGGCCACCCACTGTCTTGAACGTCGGAAGCGTGTCGAGCCGCGCCGAATCGGTGCCCGCGGCCTGCGACTGAACGAGGCGAACCTGGTCCGCCTCGTTCTTTGCAATACGCTGGATCGTTCGCCCGCTCGGCGTGAACCACCGCGCCGTGGTGAGCTTCAACGCACGGTTGGGCGGAAGCCGGAAGAGCGACTGCACCAGTCCCTTGCCGAACGTCGGCGTACCCACGACAACGGCGCGATCGTTATCCTGCAGGGCACCCGCGATGATCTCGGCGGCGCTGGCGGAATACTCGTTGACCAGGACCACCACCGGCATCTCCGGCCACACCTGCGGCGCCGCATCGGCGAACGTCTTCGAAGTTCCCTCCGCGCGGCCACGGGTCGACACGATTTGCTGTCCCTGATCGAGGAAGAGATCGGAGACGGCGACGCCCTGATCGAGGAGCCCGCCTGGATTTCCCCGCAGGTCGAGGATCAGGCGCTGCATGCCCTGCTTGCGGAGATTGTTGATCTCTTCTTTCAACTCATTGGCCGACGTCTCACTCACCGGATTCAGGGCCACGAACCCGATCGAACCGTGCAGCATCGTGCCGGGCTGCACCGAGCGGTTGTGGATGGTCTCGCGAACGATGGAGAAGGGCAGCAGCGCTGCAAGACCCGGCCGGCGAACCTTGATCTCGATCCTGGTGCCCGGCGTCCCGCGCAACACCTTCAACGCCTCGTCCTGCTTGAGACCCTGCGTCGTTTTGCCGTCAACCTCGACCACCTGGTCGCCGGCCTGCAAGCCGGCGCGCTCGGCAGGTGTGTCGGGGAGCGGCGCCACGACGGTGATCCAACCATCACGCACGTCGATTTGCATGCCGAGTCCACCGTAGTTGCCGGTGGTCGACTCGATCAGCTGCTTGTAGTCATCACCTTCGACTAGGGACGAATACGGGTCATTGAGCTCCGCGAGCAGCCCCTCAGTGGCTTTGTGGTAGAGATCCTCGCGGGAGAGTGAATCGACGAAGTACTCACTCACGGTGCCAAGCACTTCATTGAAAAGCTGCGGCGAAGCGACGCCCGGGGGCGCTGCGTCGACTCGCGCGCCCTGCATCATCCATCCACCTGCGAAGAACGACAACGCGCAGATGAAGGCGATCAGGGGCCAGCGCGCACGGGACGACGATTGGTTCGATGTCTGCTGTTGCATGCCGAGTACTACTCCGGACGGGGATGAAACGTTTCGGGACGAGCCGTCACGCAGAGTGTCCACGCCGACGCGAGGACTTGCCCGGGGGACGAGTGCGCATCGAGATGGTACACCCCCGGCCCGCTGGCATCGCGATACGCGGCGGCAACTCGTTCGTGGAAGGCCGGCGGCTCCCGCTCGAGGCGGTCGGCCCCCTTGCCCATCAGTCCTTGCCGCTTCCGGCCCTCCGCCGGATCGAGATCGAGCACCAACGTCACATCCGGCAGCAAGCCACCCGTGGCGGCCGCGTTGACCCACTTGACCTGCGCCAGAGGGAGTCCGCGCCCGGCGCCTTGATACGCCAGCGTAGACAGGTCAAACCGATCCGACACCACGGTCGTTCCCCGCTCGAGCGCGGGACGGATCACGCGGGTTACCAGATCGGACCGGGCGGTCACCATGTAAAGCAGCTCGGCCTCGGCAGTCCATGGGCGCTGCGCATCGAGCAACTCGCTGCGCAGCGCCTCCGCAACCGGCGTCCCGCCGGGTTCCCGTACGGCCATCACATCGGCACCGTCCTCGCGCATCCGGGCGAGCAGCGCCTGACCAAGCGTAGACTTCCCCGAGCCCTCCGGCCCTTCGAGCACGAGGAAGAAGCCGCGTCGCATCAGAGCGTGATGATCCCGCTGGTGGCGCCGCGCTCAATACCCTCGCCGATCGCCTGGTTCACCTTGGTCATCAGCTTGTCGACATTCGTACGGGCCACCAGGTAGGTCTGGCCAACCGGCGACAACTCGAACTCCCGCAGCGTCGACTCGTATTCCTTCGCCTTCTCGTCATCGGGCGCCTGGCCCTGCGCCATGAGCTGGTCGAATTCGCGGGTGAGCCGCGAGATCGTTTCAAGCCGCGCCTGCGCCTCGGGATCCTCGCGCAGCCCGCCCTCGGCGCGACGCAGTGCCTTGTATTCGTTCGACTGGCCAATCAGGCGGCCAAGTTCCTGTGCCTTGTCATCGATCACTGCAATTTCTCCTGTCGCGCGAGGAGGAACCGCGCGCGACCGAACAAGTCATCCTGCACCATGACATCGGACCAGCCCGATGCCCCTGCGAGCTGCGCTGACTGCGCCGCCCGACGACAATCCACTTCGATCGCGATCCAGCCGCCAGCTCGAACTACCGACCGAC
>JBDSMU010000164.1:0-22353 GCA_039915685.1 Gemmatimonadales bacterium
CGGGTGAACCGCTGGTCAGCCGCCTCGTCGTCGAGACGCTGACAGACAGCGATGGGGTTGTAGCTCAGGTCCTCGACACTCACCGTCGGCGGCGCATCCCAGGCGCTCAAGCGCTCCTGGATCTCGATGCCGATCGAATGGTCACACAGATCAGGATACCCGACGCCACCAACAATCACCCGTGCAGGGCTCGCTGTCATTCGTCGAGGGCGCACGCGCAGGTGTTTACCTCGCGCGTGATCATTCCAGCCTCCGACTGGATGTGCGTGGTGCAGGGCATGCACGGGTCGAAGCTGCGGATTGCCCGCAATACGTCAAGCCCGCGGAACTTCGTCGGATCGTTGGTCTCTTCGAGGAGCGGCGTGTTCAAAACCGCCTCTTCGTACGGACCTGGCTGGTCCCAGCGATCGGTCGGCGACGCATTCCAGGTCGACGGCGTGACGATCTGGTAGTTGGACACCGCCCCCCGATCGATCGTGAGGTGGTGCGTGAGGTAGCCTCGCCCCGCCCCCCAGAAACCGACCCCCCGCTGCTCACCGCGGGTTGGCATGTCGAACTTCGTGCTGGTGCGAGTGTCGCCGGTCTTGAGGATCTCCATCGCCGCGCGCCAGTTCTCGAACGCCACCAGTGTGGTGAACGCCATGCAGTAGGCGCGGCCGCGGTTGCGCTCGAATGCATTCCAATCGGCGGGTACGTGCCATTCCAGTTCGGTCTCCGGGAGCGCGCCAGCCGGCACGCGCATCTTGAGCGAGTGGCCCGTCGACTCCATGAACGGGCTCTCGGGCATCTTCCGCGCGACGGCCGTGTTCCAGAGCCGAGCGTAACAGCCGGCCTCCATGGCGTTACGGTCCCAGCGCGGCGTGGTGTCCCACGTGTACTTCTCCTTCCAATTCTGCCCCTGGGGCCGCGGGCGGGTGACCTTGTTCCACGGGTGGTATGGCGACAGCGGATTGCCGCTCGGGTCGGTAGGGTAGTGCTGTTGTTGTCCGTCGCCGGTCCATTCGGCGTAATACGAATGGTCAACGAACTCTTCGAGCCCGATGTTGATCTTCCGCAGGTCGGTGGTCACGAGCTTCCCGTCGATGATTGCACCGGGTGTTGCCCAGCGACGGTTGCCCCAATCGTCGGAGTTTTCGTAGGTGGCGTCGTACGCGTCCGGATGATCAAAGATCCCTGTGTCGATCATATGTGCACGGCGCGAACCCACCTTCCGGTACTCGGGGTTGGCTTCGTAGAAGAACTCGGTGATGTCGTCCCAGATGAGCGCAATCTTCTTGGAGTAGTCGAAGAACTGCGCCAGCCGTACCATCATCTCGTTCATCACGGTGAGGTTGATAGTCGAACTCATGCCGCCGGGCACGATGGTCTGCGGATGGGGATACTTGCCGCAGATCAGCACGTACGCTTCCCGCGCCACGCGAGTCATGTGCAGCGCCTCGAGGTACAGCTTCCCGGTAAGCGGGTTGAGGTCGATCATGAGGTCCGCGACAGTGCGGTACCCGTGAATCTCTGTGTACCGCGCCTCCGTCTTCTTCGCCCGCTCGAACATCGACGGATTGGTCGCCTCGACGATCGCTGCCGAGTAGTCGGGACCGGCGAGGAGGTGGAGGTGGAGCGGATGATCGTAGAGGAACTCCAGCGCCAGGGCGAGGTTCCGGATAATCACCCCCAGCGGCGGCGGCACGCACTTGATCGCCATCTCGATGGCCAGTGCCGAGCAGGTCGAGTGCACCCCGCCGCATACGCCGCACGCGCGGCTGGTGATGTAGATCGCGTCGCGTGGGTCGCGGCCCACCATGATGACTTCATAGCCGCGGAACAGCGTCGCGACCGAGCGTGCCTCCACGATCTTCCGGTTTGGAAAGTCGGCAACGGTGTGGAACGCGAGTGCACCAGCCACCCGGGTGACTGGATCGAAGTCCATCGGACGTACCGTTCCATCGTGGCCGTTCCGACGCACCAGCTCGGCCACGCGCTCTGCGGTCAGTTGTCGCGATCCACCCGTGGGTGTCGCGGCACCGGCGCCGTACGGGTCGCGAATGCCCTCCCGGAGGAACGGCTTGCCCTGGTCGTCGAACTCGACCGGCAAATTCTTGAAACACATGGGGTACCCCGGGTTAGCGCAGTGTGCTAAGTGAGTCTGAAGACGCGGGCGGTGCGCCCGAGATGGGCATCGGCGACGCGCAGGCCGTCGAGCAACGCGACCAATGCACCGTTGATGGTCGTGAGCCGGTCACCGAGTGGCTCGGTGTGAGCAGCGACCGCCTCGAGCCCGTCTGCGATCGCCGCCACGCTCCGCCGCGCCGAATGCAGCGCCCAAGCGATGGCGATGAGATAGCCCGCCAGTGCGATCACCACCAGAGCGAGCGCGACGAACGTAAGCGTCAGCAGCGAAATGCCCATCATCCGGCACGCTCCTCTACAACATCGGCCACGGTGCCCAGCTTCGCAGCCACCTCACCGGCGTTGACGAGAATCTCCCCGGCGACGCCGATGGTGGCATCGAGCGCGGGGATGTGTTGCGTGTTCCCAGCGATCCCGGCGGCCGCGGCGAGCGAGTCGGCGGCGTAGTGCTGAATGCCCCGCGCTGCCACCCAGGTGCGGTGCAGCAGGTACAGCGACAGCGGAATGAACACGAGGAACGTCAGGATCAGCGCGATCCGCCAGATCGTGAACACCGCTTCCGGAAACATGGTGTCTTCGGTCATGGAGTTCCCTGGCGTGACACGGCGGTGATCAATTTCCCCAGATTGGCATCGATCGCCCCGAGACCGTCGCGCACCGCGCTGAGGCCCCCGTTGAGCTGCGTCACCGCCGGGGCGATTGCGCCGGTCTGCACCTCGATGGCGCGCAGTCCCATCCGGATCTTCGACAGCAGGCTCGCCCTGGCACCGAACTGCTTCACGGCGGTCCCGCCTATTTCCTCAAGGACCTTGACGATCGCGAACAGGAATAGCGCCAGCGCAATGAAGAGCGCAGCGGCACCGACCAGCGAAAGAATGGCGAGCAGCGTCATGATGCCCCCCGTGACCAGGCCGGACCGATCACACATTCCGGACATCCGGCGCACGTTTCGGCGTGGGTGGCAAGCGCCGCGGTGGCGTGCACCACACCGACTGCTGAGCCGAGAATGCGCCCCGCCACGAAGTTGGTCCGGTTGAGCAGGCTGATGTGAATGGTGTTGTTCGCGATACGCTGACCGACGTTCCAGATTTCCGACACGCCGGCGCGGATCCGTCGTGCCGTCACCAGCACGAGAGTCAGCAAGACGGCCACAACAACGAGTACGACGGCGTAGATCGCGAGCGTGACCACCCACACTCGCGTAATCGCCTCCGCCGACAGGGCTCCGTCACCCATGGGCCGGCCCTCCACTCGCGCCGGCGGTACTCTCCAGCGCCTCCGCCAGTTTTCCACCGAGCTGTTCGATATGCTCCACAGTCTCGAGCAACTCGCCGGCCACGGCGTTGGTCGACTGGAGGGCCCAGATCGGCTCCGTCTGCGACCGGATCCTGTCGGCAGCGGCCAGTGCACGCACTGCGTGCGCGAGGATGCTGCGCGCCGTGAGCCAGATCGCGATCAGCAGCGCGGCCACGATTACGATCACCAGGGTCGCTACCGCCATCCACATCCGCCATGCGCCCCAGAGGTCAGCGTCCGTCACGGACGTCCTCCCGCGCTGAACTGTTGTCGTGGTAGTCGCTGCTCGTTCCCGGACGGTCGACGCCCCAGAATCGATCCTCAGTGCCCTTCGGCCGGCCCGGCGCCTTCGCGCCCCAGTGCTGCCATTTCTTGTAGAAGAACTCCACGGCCTTGAGCGGTATCGTTCGACCGTCGACGTTTCCCCAGCCGCTGGGAACCTCATCGAGTACGTCCCAGCGAACCTCGGTGTTCGCGTGCCGATTGCTCAGGAGCCGGAGTCGTCGGATCACGCCACCGAGCCCGCGGGCCGCCGTCGTCGAGATGATGCCGCCAGGCGGGGCCTTGTAGAACGGCGAGAATTTGTCGGGAAAGCCGGGCATGGTGCACGCAATGCACACACCTCCAGCCTCCATGCAGCCGCCCATGTGATTGATCGCACCGCGTTTGACAATGTTGCAGTTGACCACCGGACCCCAGCACCCGATCTCGACCAGGCATTCCTTGTCGCCGTACTCCTCGGCAAACACGCCTTCTTCGTAATATCCCGCGCGGGTGCAGCCGCGGTGCACCGTTTCGTTGAAGAGCCACGCAGGCCGCCCCAGTTCGTCGAAGCTGGGCAGCGGTCCCAGTCCCTGGAGGAAGAGAAACACTGCGAACACCGTTTCCGTGAAGTTGTCGCCCTGCGGTGCACACCCGGGGATGTTGATCACCGGCAGGCCGAACGCACTGCGGTAATCGCGGCCCAGGTAGTCCATCAGGCTCATCGCGCCGGTCGGGTTGCCCTCGGCGGACGGGACGCCGCCCCACGTTGCGCAGGTGCCGATGGCGATGGTCGCCGCTGCATTGGGGGCGAGGCGCTTGATCCAAGTAGCCGTCGGGATCGGGACCGACTCGCCAGTCGCCTCGTCGACAGTCGACCCCATTGCCGAGAAATATCCACCAGTGCGCGCCGCGATCCGCTCATCCGCGATCGAGCCCTCCGCGACGATCACGTAGGGATCCTCGAGCCGGCCGTGCCATGCATCTTCCATCGGCTTGATGAATTCCTCGCCAGACTCCACCGACAGCACGGTATGATGGAGGATCACCTTCGGCATCGTCGGGATGATGCCGAGCAGCAACCCTTCGATACCCGGGTTGGTCGCACCCGCGACCGCCACCGTGCAACCGTCGCAACTCATCCCTGCGATCCAGAAGACGTGGACGACCTTGAGGGGACCGAGCGGGAGGCGCTCTTTTGCCTGTTGGGCGTCAGGATCGGGGACTCGCAATGGCAAGTCGTGCAGCAATTCTGCGGCGGGTGCGGTCATGGCGGTTCCTCGCGGGCACGAGCAATGAGAACCTGTTCCTATCTACATGCTACTTATGTGACCTGCAAGCCCTGTTCGATCCACACCACCAGGGCGGTTCAACGGGCAACTTCCGGCGCCTGGCAGGGGATGCCGTCTCCTCAGTCGATCGAGCTGTCGGAGAGCTGTTCAAGCTCCTCCACGTACAGGTCATCGAGCTGCATCAAAAACTCGGTGGTGCGTTTGGCCTCGGCCTCGTCGATCCGGCTCAGCGCGACGCCTACATGGATCAACACCCAATCGCCGATCTCAAGGCCGTCCGGGAGGACCAGGGCGACGTTGACATTCCGACGGACACCGGAGACGTCCACCTTGGCGATGTGGCGGGCGGGGTCAACGAACTCGAGCACCTGACCGGGGATTCCCAGACACATCGATCCCACCTTGAATGCTGGACGTGATAACGGTCGAGCGGCCTGGCCGCCTCCTGGAGGGCCGCGGTGGGCCACCCGGAAGGTGGGTGCCTGGACCAACGATGGCAATGCCCACGGCGGGGTGTCGGTTGCGCGGACCCTGACCCCGCACCACTATCAGGACGGTACGTCATTCAACTTGGGAGCACAAACACATGGTGTCATCCAACCACCGGCGGCAGGGACTCATCGCGCTCCTGCTCGCACTTCTCCCCGGCGGCGTCAACGCGCAGGCGCTGCAATCGGTTGGATACACCGACCTCGGCGGAGCGGGTTTGAACGGTGACATCAGTGTGCTCGGCACCACCGCGTTCGTGGGCGCCGGCATGATGCCCGCGGCGGGTGTGCACGCCCATCTCTACAATCCCTACCCCTGCCCCGCGGTGACTGTAAAGATCGTCGACCTGTCGCGGCCCGAGGCACCGAAGGTGGTGGGCACCATCCCGGTGCCCGCGGGAGTCGCCGCCCACGGCGTGTCGTCGGCGCGGGTCCGGACGCCGACGTTCACTGGCGATCTCCTCGCAGTTGCGCTCGCGACCTGCGGCTCCGGCGGGGGATCGGTCGAGCGGGGTGTTGCGTATTACGACGTGACACGCCCAACCCGACCGGTATTGCTCGGGCGCTATCAGGCGGACTCCGACATTGCGCATGACGACAGCATTCCGGCGTGTGGCGCACCACCGGCCCGAAGCGGTCAGCGCTGTGCGTCATCGCAGCACTCTGTGTCATTGATCCAGCGTGCCGATGGGCGGGTGCTCTCGCTGTCGGTGGAACCCGGCGCTGCGTCAAGCAAGTTTCCGTCCGGAGATTTCCGGGTCGTCGACGCCACCAACCCGCGCCATCCGGTGCAGGTCGGGGCCTTTCCCCCGAGCGGCGCCCCAATTTTCAGCACCAACGGGTGCCGCCCGTTCAGCGCAGGACACGGCGCTGGATTCTCCCGCGGGGGAACCAGGGCACTCGGCGCATTCTACGATGGCGGCGTGTTCGTGGTCGATCTCGGCGCAGCGGGTCGACCAACCCAGCGCGGCCAGTTCAGCTATCCCACCACCCGTTCCTTCGAGGGAAGTGCTGCATATGTCGCGGCTGCCACCGTTGATGGACGCGACCTCGCGCTGATTTCTGAGGCCGACTTCATTCCCACCACTACCACGCTCGAGGTCGATGCGCCATCGCACCTCGCCGGATCGATCTTCGCATGCGAGGCAATTTTTACACTATACGACCCACAGGGCGTCGCGCCGATCTACCGTCAGGCCGGTTCACACGTGCGCGCCGCGCTGGCGTACGTCGGTGTCGGCTGCGCGGTCAGCCTCAATCCCGACATGCACGCGATGGATGGGATGGATCATGGTGCCGATTCAGTGCAGGCTGCGCGCAACAAGCTGGCTGACGCGTACCTCTCGGATCCGGCGGGTCGGATCGCGCTGATCGACCGCGGTCGGCACGCGCTGCAACCGGGCACGCCGGGGGGATCAGGTTGTTCGATCGGCGACAGGGTGCGGCTGGCACAGGCCGCGGGTGCGCGTGCCGCCATCATTCTGCAAACCAGCACGACCGCGCCCGAGGCCTTTTCGCCCGACGGCGATCCGGCAGGCATCACGATTCCCGTCGCGATGATCGATCGTGACGATGCTGAGCGTCTCCGCAGTGCGCTCTGCCCGCGGGTCGAGAACAACTTGTGCGTCGGCGGCGAGCAGATCACTGCATCGCTGCGTGATGCTCCCGGTGAATGGGGAGCGCTGCGCGTGATCGACGTGACCAACCCCGATGCGCCGGTGGAAACCGGTGTGTTCCGCACGCCGCGGTCGGTCCACTTCCCGCCGCCGGACCTCGCCGTCTTCTCGCCGCAACGCGCGATGGTGCACGGCAGCGTGGCTGTCGTGCCGTGGAACTCCGATGGTGCCCGCGTCATCGACCTCTCGGGCGGCGTCCCGCGAGAGACCGCGTGGTTCATCCCGCCTGACGTCGCGGACCCGACGGGCGTGCTCCCGGCGAAGGCATATGTCATGAGCATCGGGATGGTGTCTGTACCACGTCGCGGGAAACGGATGACCGACTATGTCGTGATCAGCGACCTGAACTCGGGCTTGTATGTGGTGAAGGCGCCCTGGACGCCGCCAACCGACTCACGAGCGCATGCGGGAAAATGACCCAAACCGAGCGTGACCAGGTGCAGGCTTGGCGTCTCAGCGCCCGGCAAGCACCTCGGTCAGCGCATCCGCGAGCAAGTTGAAGCCGAGGACCGCCGCGGTGATGGCGAGGCCGGGAAAGAGCGGCAGCCACCACGCCACCCGCAGGAACCCCTGCGCCTGGCCAGCGAGCGAGCCCCAACTCACGTGCTCCGGATCGCCGAGGCCGAGAAATCCGAGGCTCGCTTCGAGCAGCAGGACTTGGCCAACTGCCAATCCCACCACGACGAGCGCTGCGGGTAGCACGTTGGGGATGATTTCCCTCACGAGCACCCGAACTGGGCTTGCACCGCTTGCCTCTGCGGCCCGCAGGAAGCCGAGTCCACGCAACGCGCGCGTCTCGCCCCGCACCACTCGGGCCAGCGTCGGCCACGACGTCAAGCCGAGGGTGAGCACAATGCGATCGAGGCCAGGTCCGAACAGCGCGATCACGATGATGGTCAAAAAGAATCTCGGCAGGACCTGAAACATCTCGGTAACGCGGGTGAGGGCGGCATCGACCTTTCCACCAGCATACCCGCCGATCACGCCGACAGCGCCTCCGATCGCGAGCACCAGCGCGGCGACTGTCGCGGCGACGAGCAACGAGACGCGCGCGCCCCGCAACGTGGCGGAGAACAGGTCCCGTCCCAGGGCGTCGGTACCGAAAGGATGCGCCGCGGAGGGCGGCGACAGTCCCGGGCCGGTAATGGCGAAGGGATCGGCCGGTGCGAGCCACGGTGCGAGCACGGCGACGCCCACCAGCATCAGAAGGATTCCCGCACCGACCCACGCGTTCCGTGATCGCCCGAGCTGGCGGCGCCAATCTGCGGGCGGCACCAACGGCGCACTCTGAAGCTCCGCGGCCGTCAACTCTTCAGCGATTCGCGACACGCGGATCCATCGCAGCGTGCGCCACGTCGGTGAGGATATTTGACACAATCACGGCGAGCGACACGACAAAGAAGAGCCCGAGCAGGATCGGAGTGTCGCGGGATTGCAGGGCGTCGAGAAGGAGGCGACCGAGACCGGGCCAGCCGAACACTGCCTCGACGATGACGGCACCTGCAAGGAGGTGACCGGCGCGCGCGCCGACAATTGTCGCGACCGGCAGCAACGCTCGCGGTAGGGCGTGACGCCATGTCACGACCCGATCGGAAAGACCCTTCGCGCGTGCAGTCCGGACATGATCGCTCCAGAGCTCAATGATCAGCCCGCTGCGGGTGAGGCGCACGATCGCGGCGAGTTGTTGCGATGCCAGCACAAGCGCCGGCAGCGCGAGATGACGCAGCACATCGCCCACCGCGCCGAGACCGTGTACGCCGCCGGCCGTCTCCATCCCCTGGACCGGGAACCATCCGAGGCGAAAGGCGAATGCGACGATGGTGAGCTGTGCGACCCAGAACGCAGGGGATGCATGGAGGGCAAGCGCGCCGATGGTGATCGCGGCGTCACCACGGCGCCCGCTCCGGCGGGCCGCCGCGACGCCGAGCGGTATCCCGCCCCCCACCGAGAGCAGCAATGCCGAGCCAGTGAGCAGCAACGTGGCGGGAATGCGTTCCGCGATGATCGCAGCCACCGCGCGTCCGTGGACGTACGACTGGCCGAAATCCCCCTGCAGCACCCGCACGAGATACGTCAGCAGTTGTTCCGGCAGTGGTGCGTCGAGACCGAAACGTGCACGCATGAACGCGTAATAGGCGGCGTCGCCGTGTTCGCCCGCGATCGCCAGGACAGCGTCGCCAGGCGCCAGATGGACCAGCACGAACGCGACGATGATGATCATGAACGCGGCAAGGAGTGCCTGCAGCGCTCGCCGTCCGAACTGCCATGGCGTCATTGTCCGCAGCGGGCGCGTGCCGCGAAGTGCGGCCCAGGGCTGAGCCCTGTGCACCGGTCACGATAGGCACGAGTGTTGATGCCGTCAGTGAGCCACAGATACGGGAGGGAATCGACCGCACGTCGCTGGATCACGTCGTAAGTACGTGATCGTGCCGCCGGGTCGAGCGTGCTGCCTGCAGCGTCGAACAACGAGTCCATCACGGCGTCCCGGTACCCGGCCGCGTTGGAGAACGGGACTGGACCGATGCTGGCGGACGCATACTGGCGACGCACGCCGATCTGGGGGTCGAAGCCGTTGCAGTACGAGATGATTGCCGTGTCAAAATTCCGGGCGGTGAACACGTCCTCGACAAACACCGCAGTTTCCAGCGTCTCGATGCTGAGGTCGACCCCGACGGCGCGCCACTGCGCCCGCAGCAGGTCGCCATACGCAGCGAACGACGCCAACTGCTTGAACGACACCAACAGCGGTGTGCCATCGGGCACGCCAGCAACGTCCCGAGCGACCCGCATGCCGGTTGTCGGGCGGTGCCACCCGAGGGCGTCGAGAAGCTCCCCTGCCTTTCGCGGATCGTGCGCCGGGAGCACCACGTTGCCGGATGGCGACGGCACGAGAGCCGACGCAATCGGACCGGATGCGGCGGTGCCCTGCGCGAACAACACCCGGTCGGCGAACTGCTGCCGATCGACCGCGTGCGTCAGGGCCCGTCGCATCCGCACATCGTGAAACACCGGGCGATCGAGGTTGAACGCCACGGTGGTCACGCAGTTGCTGCCGCCGGCATTGAGCGCGGTCTCGATGAACTTGAGGTGCGGCGTGCGGAGCAAGCGCGCCCGTTCGGCGCCGGGCACCCCGTAGAGCCAATCCACTTCGCCGGCCTCGAGCGCGATCACCTGGGTGCCCGGATCGGGGATCACCCGCAGGATGAGTTGGCTGACGCCAGGCGCACCGCCAAAGTAATCAGGATTCGCCGCATAGCGCAGCTCGGCACCGGGTCGGGATTCCACAAACCGGAACGGTCCAGTGCCGACCGGCGCGTTGTTGGCGGGATTGATTTGCGGGTCGGTCCCGGCGTAGACGTGTCGCGGGAGGATCGGAGCCTCCACCACGTCGAGCTGTTGCAGCAGCGGGGCGTACGGCTGGCGCAGGTGAAACACCACGGTTGAATCGTCCGGAGCGACGATCGAATCGACCACCGGTCCAAGCGATGCACGGGTGCGGGAATGGAAGCGCAGCAGAACATCGGTGAACGAGTACACCACATCAGCCGCGGAAAACGCCTGACCGTCGTGCCACCGTACCCCCTGCCTCAAGTGAAAGACATATTGCGCGCCCCCGTCCAGGACCTCCCATCGGGTGGCGAGTGCCGGAACGGGACGCTGCTGCTCGTCGAGTCCGAGGAGTCCGTCATACAGGAGATCGGCGGCGGCGTGCACGCCGCCGTTCGTGGTGATAGCGGGA
Source organism: Gemmatimonadales bacterium (assembly GCA_039915685.1). Taxonomy (GTDB): domain Bacteria; phylum Gemmatimonadota; class Gemmatimonadetes; order Gemmatimonadales; family GWC2-71-9; genus Palsa-1233. The sequence continues at coordinate 10,877 of JBDSMU010000164.1, forward strand.
TTGAGGTGCGCTGGTGCACCGGGGATCGCGGCAATGAGCACACCCGGGCGTGGGTCGGCGTCTCGCCCATTGCACGCGCCGAGAAGCAGGGACGTCCCGACCAACGCGGCAGCGAGCCGGCGACACGGATTGACCTCAGCCACGCGATTTCCTTCGTTGACGTAAAGCCGCGTGTGGGCTGTCGCCTGGCGGGGTGCACAGCCGAACCGGAGCGGCACAAAGCTGCTCGGATTGCATCGGGAGGCGGGTGGCGCTGCAGCCTCAGGGAGCCGGATCGATCTCGATCCCGGATTCGGTGATCCGGAACGGTCTGACGGTGTCACTGTGCGCGCTGTTGCGCATCTTGACCACCGCAATGTGGCGCTCAAGCGCCCCGTCAACCTCAAGATACCGCTGGATGATGATCGCATCGGTGAGGAACGCCGTGGTGTGCGGCGCCGATTGGGCTGGCGCACAGTGCTCATCGGTCTCGGTGGTCACCATGACCGCCGCGCCTGCGGTGGTGAGCGCCGCCACCAGGCGGTAGACCGCTTCCCTGAAGTCGAGGCGAAAGCTCGGATCGAGCGCCACTTCGAGTCCGGACAGCGAATCGATCACCACCCGGGTCGCGCCGGTTTTTGCCAGTGCTCCGGTCAGGGCGTGGAGCGTCTCGTCGATGGACACGTCAAGCCCGGGGGTCTCAATCAGGGTGACGCTGCCATGGGCGACCAAGCGCTCCATCTCGGCGGTATTGGCCTGACTGACATTCCGCTCGAATGTGATCAGCAGGCCCTTCTCACCCGCTCGTGCACCGGCGGCCAAGAACATCCGGGCCAATGTGGATTTTCCCGACCCCGATGGGCCCGACACCAGCAGGGAGTGTCCCGCGGGGAGTCCACCACTCATCATCGCATCGAGTTCATCATTCCCGGTCGACAACCTGTCACGAACAGGTGCGGTCGCGTTCCCGGGCGGAATCTTTGCCGGGGCTTCCGCAAGCGTGCGCGCGAACACCACGATTCCGGTTCCCCCGATCCGGAAAGTGTGCAAACCGCTCATCGTGGCCTGACCGCGCATCTTGCTGATCATGATCTTCCGGACCGACGAGTTCTGCTGCACCGTCTGGTTCAGAAGCATGATCCCATCGGCGACGGTAAACACCGGGTTTGCCCCGGACTCGGTGCCCTCGTACTCGCCGACCAGAAAGGTCGTAGCCTGCCAGCTGGTGAGAAAGACCCCCAGGCGCTGCACAAAATTCTGGAGCTTGTTGTCGCCGTGGCCGTGAGCATTCGCGAGCACCGTCACCGACCGGAAGGAATCGACGAAAACCAAACCGGCGGAGTGATCGTGCACTTCCCGAACGATTCGGTCGAGCACCTCGTCGAAATTCCCGGTACTCATCTCCTTGCCCAGGTTCAGGAACCGGACGGAGTTGTTGATCTTGTCCAGGTCAAAAAACGAGAATTGCTGCTGATAGCGCAGCATCTTGAGGGGAGGCTCGCCCAGAACGGTGAAATAGAGTGCGGTCCGCTCCGGTGACGCCAGATTGAACATGAGCTGATGGGCGAGCGTCGTCTTTCCCGAACCGGGCGTGCCGGCGATGAGGTTGAATGAAAATTCGGGCAACCCACCGCCAAGGATGGTGTCGAGCCCGGGCACTCCAGTGGCGAGGCACGGAAGCACAAATCCATCAGTCATGATTTGGCGTTCTCCTCGCAGACGTCGATGGCGACCTCGGGCCACGCCATGACGAGCAGGCGCTCGGTGAGGGCAGACCCGATCAGCGAACCGAGAATCGTGACAAAGGTAGTCAACATCCGATGGGTTGCGGCGCAAATCTCCTCGACGCTGCGGCCTTCCAGGACCTCGGCAAGCAGTGCGAGTCCCGCGGTCGTCCCATCGCCAGTGTCGGGACGGCACACCCAGTCGTGCTCAAGCCGAGTCAGGTTGCAGGTGCGCAGGAAGAGCGCGGTCACCCCGCCCTCACCGATCACCGGGGCGAGCACGTCGAACATCGTGCGCCACGCCGCCACCACGCCGTCCACGGCCGCTTCGGCGGTGACGCCGTCGGGCGCGGCCCCGACCATTGCCCGGTCGACGTGCCGGGCGGTCACGGACGTGCTCCCCGAGCCAGATCAGCGAGCTGTTCGATACACGCCAGGACCCGCTCGGGATCGACCGGCTTGACGAGATGGGCCGCGAATCCGGCGGCGAGAGAGCGCTCATGGTCCTCACGCTGTCCGTACCCGGTCATGGCAATCAGCAACGGCGGTTCAGGTATCTCCGACAGGACTCTTCGCGCCACCTCGTAGCCATCGATGCCGGGCAGGCCGATGTCGCACACCACCACGTCCGGCCGCTTCTGGACAATACAGTCGAAGCCCTTCAAGCCGTCGTGACTCACCTCGACCTCATGCCCGGCCAATTCGAGCAGGATCGACATCGCCGATGCCGCATCGACGTTGTCGTCGATCAGAACGATGCGGCGCCCCGACTGCGCGACCTGCGGGCGACCTTGGTCGTCCACGGGCAAGGGGGCGTCACGCTTCGCGCGCGGCAGCGTCACCACAAACTCACTGCCGTGCCCCACACCTTCGCTCCGCACACTCACTGTGCCGCCATGCAGCTCAACGATGCTCTGGACCACGGTGAGCCCGATCCCGAGCCCTCCGGCGCTACGGGAGAGCGAATGGTCACCCTGCGAGAAGAGATCGAAGACCAGGGGCAGCGTCTCTGCACTGATCCCTGCGCCGTTGTCGATCACGTGCACCGTCACCATGTCGGCCGCAACGTCCGCGGTGAGGGCGAGTGATCCCTGTGTCGGCGTGAACTTGGATGCGTTGTGGAGCAGGTTGCACACCACCTGGGTGAGCCGGACCAGATCGCCGTCGATGGTCGCGTCGGCGTCGGGTAGGGTGACCGTCAGGTTCTGGTCCCGCTCGGTCACGATGGACCTGGTCTCGTCGACCGCCGCATCAACCACGCTGCGGAGGGACACCGATTCGCGCTTGAGCAGGATCTTGCCGCGGGTCACCCGGGAGGCGTCGAGGAGGTCATCAAGGAGGCGAGTGAGGTGCACCAGTTGCCTGCGGAGCACGCCCTGCACCCATTTGACGGTGGCGGGATCTCCCTCGGAACGTTCGAGGATCGCCGTGGCGGTGCTGATCGGGGCCAGCGGGTTGCGAAGCTCGTGGGCAAGCATCGCGAGAAATTCCTCCATCCGTTGCCGCCGATCATCGGCGCGAGTCGCCGCTTCGGCCATGTCGCTGGCGCGCATTGCGGCGATCACAAGATGCTGGTTGGCTTCCTGCAGCTCGGCGTTGCGAGCCTCGAGCTCGGCACGCAGCGCTACCGCCTCGGCGATGACCAGCCGGAGGTCAGACACGGCCGTGCGAGGGGTGTCGGATTGGGCGTGATGAGGTTCATTCGTGATACTCGGACCTCGTGCCCAGGCTCGTGTCGCCCGGATGAGGGTCGCCCGCAAGATGGCGCACACTGATTCGTGATCAGGGGTGACGACCGGGGGAGAGCGGCGCCGCACAACGGCGATTTAAGGTGGGACGATAAGCATCGCGAGGCGGGAGTGGAGGTCAGCCGCGTGCAGGTCGGTGCGCTGACAACTGCATCACCGCCTTCACCGGAGCTTAAATGTATAGCTGGGGCGGGACTCGAACCCGCGACCCCGGCATTATGAGTGCCGTGCTCTAACCAGCTGAGCTACCCAGCCATGAACCCGAATGCGGGCCCGAGGCGAAAATAGGGGTCCGGACTCCCAAACGGAACGCCTGTCCCGCTCATCGACGGTGCGGTCTCCTCCGGGCCTCGGCGTCTCCGTTGAAACATCGGAGGAGTCATGCCCCGTCGCACCAGCAAAACAGGCAACCTCAACAAGGACCTGATCGTCAGCGCGTCCGAGCGCAGGTCATGGTGGGTCGAGCGGGCCACCTGGATCGGCATGCTGATGATCGTAATCGTGGCGCTTTCCGGCGGCTTGGGGGTCGGCGGCTTCAGCCACGCCATCGTCACCACCCTGCCACTCACCGTGCACTACGACCGTATCCTCCGATCGGACAGCCCGTCGACGATAACCGTTCGGGCGGTCGCCACGGACACGATGCTGCAGGTCGAACTCGACTCGATCCTGAGCGGGGTGCACACCACAACGTTCTTTTCCCCAACCCCCGACGGGATGTCACCGACTACTGCGGGATCGATCGCAACGTGGCGCGTGAATCCAGGCGATTCCGTCTCCATTGTCGCCGTGAGCACCGTCCACGGAATCGGGCGACACATCGCTCGCCTCCGTCGAGTCCCTGGCGAGTGGATCGCGCTGACCCTGACCGTCCTTCCCTGACTGCGAGATGTCACCATGAACGCCGTCCTGCGTCCCGCTGCAATCTATTTCGCCCTGCTGCTGGTCTTCCGGCTCACCGGGAGGCGTTCGATCGGTGACATTACCACCTTCGACTTCTTGCTGCTCCTCGTGATCAGCGAGGCGCTGTCGTCGGCACTGCTCGCGGACGACCATTCGATCACTGCGGCGCTGATCGCATCAATCACGCTCGTGGGGCTTGATGTGGCCCTGTCGCTCGCCAAGCGCTTCTGGCCGGCGCTCGACCAGGTTTTGGACGACGAACCGGTGGTGCTCTTCCTGAACGGGAGGTTGCAGCAGGAGCGTCTCCACAAGGAGCGGGTCAGTGAGGACGACATCCTCGAGGCAGCAAGACAGGCCCACGGCATCGATTCCCTCGACGACATCCGGTGCGCGGTACTCGAACGTCGCGGCAAGATATCGGTGATGCCTCGCCGGAGCGGGACCTAGTTGGCCTCGCGCGTGCCGGTCCAGTTGACGATATAGCTGCACTTCCTCGGACCGGCGATGTCGACCGAGACACTCGCGAGGAACCCGCGCGTCGTGAACCGCCCCGCCACCTGGACGGTGGTAACCTCGGCCGGCGCTGCACCAAGCTTGACCGGCGTCGACAAGAATGTGCCATTCCGCTTCAGCACCGCATGGTGCGTCAGCGGCCCGTGCGCCAACGTGACGGCGTTTTCGCCCAGCCGATGGGTGATCACGGTCGGCATCGACTGCACTTTCACCGCGCCACACGTATTCTCGCCCAGTTCCACTGCGGTGGCATACCGCCCGCTCGCCGCGCCGACCTTCGAATCGCGCGCCTGCGCCGCCAGCGGTATCGCCGCGCCAAACGTGAGCGCGACCGCCATCTTCAGGATCTGCATGGTTGACCTCCAAGTGTATTGATCACCGATTCCGGGTGGTGTCGTCGGGAAGCGGTTGTCCAGTTTCGATGATGAACGACAGCTCGCCCGGGCGGATCATTCCCTTCTGCTCACGCGCCACTCGTTCCTGCGTGGCCGGGTCGGTTTCCAGCATGCGCCGGAACTGCTTGAGCGAATCGACCTCGCGACGCAACCGCTTTACCTCGATCTGCGCCTCGCGCTCGGCGCGCTGGAGCGCGAAGTAGTCCGACATCGAGTAGATCCCACCCCGCCACGCCAGCGCCGCGGCGCCGATCAGCACCAGCGCCGCGAGCCAGCGTCCGCGGGTCACTGCGGATACATCTCTGCGCCCGGGTAGTGCGCGATCGGGCCGAGTTCCTCGTCGATCCGGAGAAGCTGGTTGTACTTGGCCACCCGATCGGAACGGGAAGCGCTCCCGGTCTTGATCTGTCCGGCACCGGTAGCCACGGCCAGGTCAGCGATGAAGGTGTCCTCGGTCTCTCCCGAACGGTGCGAAATCACCACACCGAACGCACTCGCCTTGGCCATCTCGATGCATTGCAGCGTCTCGGTGAGCGTGCCGATCTGGTTGACCTTGATCAGCACGGCGTTGCCGCAGCCTCGTTCGATTCCCTCACCCAACCGGTCGACATTGGTGACAAAGAGGTCGTCGCCGACGAGTTGGCACCGATCACCCAGCGCGTCAGTAAGAAGCTTCCAACCGTCCCAGTCGTTCTCGTCGAGACCATCCTCGATCGAGACGATTGGGTAGCGATCGCACCAGCCTTCGTAGAGGGCGACCATTTCGGCGGCGGAGCGCCGCGACTGGTCGCCCTTCTTGAACACGTACTCGCCCGCGTCGTGGAGCTCGGATGCAGCGACGTCCACAGCAATCGCGACATCCTCTCCCGGGCGATACCCCGCCGCCTCGATCGCTTCCATCACCGCGTCGAGCGCCGCCTCGTTGGACGGCAGCATCGGCGCAAAGCCACCCTCATCGCCCACTGCCGTGCTCAGACCCTTGAGTGTCAGCACCCGCTTGAGCGCATGAAACACCTCTACACCCATCCGGAATCCTTCGGGGAACGAGTCGGCCCCTACCGGAATGATCATGAATTCCTGCGCGTCAACGTTGTTGCTGGCGTGCGCCCCACCATTCAGGATGTTCATCATCGGCACCGGCATCACCCGCGCCATCGGGCCGCCGAGGTAGCGGTAGAGCGGCAGGTCGGCCTCCATCGCCGCGGCGCGCGCGGCCGCCAGCGAAACAGCCAGAATTGCATTCGCGCCGAGATTTGACTTGTTGTCGGTCCCATCGGCGTCGGTCATCTCGGCGTCGATCGCGATCTGCTCGAAGATGCTCATCCCCTCGAGACGCGGTCCGATCACGTCGTTGATATTCGCGACAGCCTGGAGCACGCCTTTCCCACCGTAACGCTCAAGATCGCCGTCACGGAGTTCCGCCGCCTCGTGTTCGCCGGTTGACGCACCACTGGGCACGGCGGCGCGTCCCCTTGAGCCGGTGGCGGTGACGACCTCGGCCTCCACGGTGGGATTGCCCCGCGAATCAACGATTTCACGACCAAGCACTTCGATGATACTGCTCATCAGGAACGGCCCCGGGAGAAAGGAAGAACTGGGCGAAGCTTCGCCCATACTGGGCGACGGGTCAACCGATGGACGGGCCGGTCACGATTCGGGCCCAGATTGGTCGGTGATCACTGCTGCCCCGAACGTCCTCGATCACCCCGACCGCGTCGGGACCGGCGATATGTAACCCGCGCAGAAAGAAGTGATCGTAGCGCATGCCGAGTCGGGCGGTGCGGAGGGTGGGCGTGGGCCAAGCGTACCCGGCGGCTGTGGCATGCTCGCCGATGCTCGACGAGTTCATATCGCCGCCGATGATCACCCGGTCAAACGGCTCGGCGTCCCGCATGATCGCGTCGAGCTGGTCTCGACGACGTCCAGGACCGATGTCGGCAATGGTCCCGAAGTGGGTTGAGTACACGCGTACCCGACTGTTGCCCGTGCGGATCGTGGCCGCCACGGCGATCCGTCGACTGCCGTCGAACCGCGCTGGATGGGGGAGGATCAGCTTGTCGTCGTCTTCAATCGGCCATCTCGACAGGATGGCGTTGCCAAAATCACGCTGGGTGCGGCGCGCGTTGATCGCCGGGTAATAGACGTAACCCATGCCGAGCACGGCGGCGATGCGTTGGGTGCCGATCGCATCCATTTCCTGGAGGAGGACGATGTCGGCTTTGCGCAACGCGGGGTCGCCGAGCACCGCGAGAGCACTGTCGATGTGCCTGGCATATTGGATATTGAATGAAACAACGCGCAGGGTGTCGCGGGCGACAGGCGGGACCGCAGGCGCCGCGCCGATCCAGCGGGGGGCGAAGGGGTCGGAGTAGTTGCGGCCGGCACGGCAGGACACGAGGGCGAATACGGCCAGGAACGGCAGGAACAAGCGACGAGTCATGGGATGCAAAACGTTGTGGGACGCCTCGAGGTTCCGCCGTCGCGCCTCCGGAGCGGCGAATTCTCGGTCATTCACGCGGCTGGGCAAACTGCCCCGGGCAAACCCGTGGCAACACCAGCGTGAACTCGCTCCCCTTCCCCAGTCCGTCACTCTGGGCCGACACGCTGCCTCCATGGCGCTCGGCAAGGCCGCGAACGAGTGCCAAGCCGATTCCCAACCCACCCTCGGAACGATTGACGTCGGGGATTATCTGGCCAAACATGTCAAAAACACCGAGCAGCTGATCAGAGGTCATTCCGATCCCGGTGTCGGAGATGGTGATCGCAACCGCGTGCTCGCTGGGCTCGACATCGATCGTGATCGTACCGCCATCCGGAGTGTACTTGGCCGCGTTGTTGAGGAGGTTGAGGATCATCTGTGTAACACGCACCGGATCGGCTGCAATCAACAGGTCATTCGATGGTGGGGCATACGCAAGGTCGTGCCCGGCGCGCTCGATATGCGGATGCGCAGCGTCGAGAGCAATCCCGATTGCCTCAGCCACCGGGACCGCCTCGATCCGCAAGCTGACCTTTCCGTGATTGAGGCGCGACACCTCCAGCAGGTCGTCGATCAGGTGACTCAGCTGGGCGACCTGACCCTCGAGGATAGCGTGAGATCTGGCAAGGACCGGATTGTCCGACGGAAGCCGCTTCAGGATCTCGACCACGCTGCGGATCGGCGCCAGCGGGTTGCGAAGTTCGTGCGCGAGGGTCGCAAAGAACTCGTCCTTCCGCCGGTCGACAAGGGACAGCTGCTCGTTCGCCGCGCGAGCCTCGTTGCGTGCGGTGAGCAGCGCGCGCTCGTATGCCTGGCGGTCGTTGACCACCATCGCCGACAGCTCGTCCCAACTCTCGCCTTGGCCGTGGCGGCGAACGACATTGAACAACATCGGGACCGGCCGGCCGCTGCTCGACACGACGTCGAGCTTCATCTCCGCGATCGACCCCTGCATCTGCAGCATCGGTGCCCAGTGCGTCTGATGGAAAATCTTCCCGCCCACTGTCAGCATGTCCTGAATGCGTCGCTCGCCGACGAGGTCCGCAGCATCGACGCCGAGCCAACGGCAAAAGGTCGCGTTGGCGCGCTGGATGAGGCCGTCCTGCCTGGTGACAAGCAGGCCGCAAGCCGCGCCGTCGTACAGCGCATCTGCGTCGGGGATCGGCGGGCCAATCATCAGCTAACGCGCGAGGCCGTTGAGAAAGTCATCGATGGCGCCGATCGTCAGCGCGGGTGCGCTGAGCTGCGGGCAGTGACCGACGTTCTCGATCGGGACCAGCGTGCTGCCGGTTATCGACTCATGCATGAACCGACCGACGCTCGGCGGCGCGATGATATCCTCGGTACACTCGAGGATAAGCGTGGGCGTGGTGCAACGCGCCACATCGTCGCGATGGTCGGAGAGAAAGGTCACCCGCGCGAACTTCTGCGAAATCTCGGGATCAGTGCGGCAGAAGCTATTGACCAACTCCTCGCCAAGCTCCGGCTGGTCCGGCGCACCCATGATCACCGGGGCCATGCTGGCCGACCAGCCGAGATAGTTGTTGTCGAGGGTATCGAGCAGTCCGTCGATGTCCGCCTGCGAAAATCCGCCGATATAATCACCGTCATTGATGTAACTCGGGGATGGGCAAACCATCACTTGGCCAAGGAACATCCCGGGAACCTGATTGGCTGCCAACATGCCGATGATGGCGCTCACGGAATGGCCGACGAAAACAATCGGGGTGTCGATCACCGAGGCCGCGATCTCGATCACGTCCGAGGCATAACCGTGGAGAGAAGCGTACTTGACCGAGTCATACGAGGCGAGGTCCGACCGTCCATTCCCGACGAGGTCGAACACGACAGTGCGGCACCGATCCCGGAAGGCGGGCTCGGTGAGTCGCCACATGTTCTGGTCGCAGCCAAAGCCATGAGCAAAGAGGAGGGTCACCTCGCCCTCGCCCCTGACAACGATGTTGTTGCGGAGTCGGACGTTCATATGGCCTGCGGCGGCGACGGGTGGATGGGTTGGACGCTCTCCCTGCGACCCGCCTGATGCGGGGAGCCGCGGTCCGGAATCTAACGTCCGCGACCCCCCCGACGCAGCACTACTTCGCGAACGCCGCCTTCAGCCGGTCGGTCGCAAATGCCTGCGCCTCGCGTGCATCTGCCAATACTGCGGCCATTCCGAAGAACTCGTGGGTCGCGCGCTCCCAGGTTCGCCGTTCGACCGAGACCCCGGCCGCACGAAGGGCCGTCTCGAGCTGGTCGGCGTCGCTCAGCAGCGGATCGACACCGGCGCTCACGATTGTGACCGGCGGGAGACCCGCAAAGTTTGCGGTCGCGATGGAAATCCGGGGATCAATGAGGTCCGCCGGCGTCCGAGACGTGTGGGCGAGGAACCACGACATCATGGGACGGTTCAGCGGCTTGGCGTCCGCAAATCGAACGTACGATGGCGTGGTCGTGTCGGCCTGGGCGATCGGATACACCGACAGCACATGGGTCGGGAGTTGCAGCTTCTGTGCGACTGCAGCCACCGCCGTGGCGACGGCGAGGTTGCCGCCAGCGCTTTCACCGGCGAGCGCCACGCGTGCCGGATCACCCTTGATGCTCGCGGTGTTCTTCAGCGCCCAGCGGTATGTCGCAAGCGCGTCGTCATGCTGCGCCGGGAACTTGTGCTCCGGCGCGAGGCGGTAGTCCACCGATACCACCACCGCATTGGCACCCTTCGAGAGCCCCCGCGCGCCGCCGTCGTAGACGGCCTTGTTGCCGATCACCCATCCACCACCGTGGTAATAAACGATCACCGGGAATGGTCCGTCGCCCGCCGGGGTGTAGATACGGACTGGAAGAGCGCCCCCGGGACCGGGGATCGTTCGGTCGAGCGAGGTCACGCCGGGCACGAGTGCGGCGCCAGCGGTGTCCTTCCCCTGAGACAGGAGAATCCGCATTAACGCATCGGCAGGTGTCGGCTGCTGCCGTGCCTCGGCGGGCGTCAGTGACGCGATCGCCTTGCCACCGAGCGCGCCCAGGGTATCGAGCACCTGCTGCATTTCGGCGTTCGGGGTGCCCGATGCCTCGGCGGCGGGAGGAGTCATCTTCACCTCGGAGGAATCGGGAACGGCGTCCTGGGCCTTGTCGCCGCAACCGGCGAGGACGGCGGCGATGGAAAGGATGGAAAGACTGCGGAACATGGTGGATCCTGGGAAGGCGGGAACAATGGGAGCGGTCTACCCCACACGACGCCGCCGCGCGGGAATGGGACACAGGCGGTCCGAGATTACCCCTCTCCAATGCTCGCCGTCGGCGTTATCCGCTGCAGCGGGCCCCTCACGTCGACAGGGCGGTCACAGCCTGGGCGGGCGACCGGGTCGCGGTGCTCGACACCGACGCCGATGACTTGCCGCGGGTGCGGTGTACCGGGTCGTCAGGAAGTGAGGTAACAATCGGGCGCCGCACCACTCACACTCAGATTGACATTCCGGTCTCGCTGCGGCAGACTTTTCCAGTTGCGCCTGTCCGGATGGGGCGATATCCGGTCCACATTGTGTGGCGAAGTGCCGAGTTGCGGGTCCGGTGTTGTTGTGCTGATCCCGGTTAAGTGGCGCCGATTCCGAAGCAGAAGCGAGGTCGCGATGGTGAATCGTCGAGAATTTCTCGCACATGTGAGCGTTGCAACGCTGGCGAGCATATCGATCGGCAATCGCTTCGGCGTTGGCACGAACGAACTCTGCCATTTCGACGTGAG
>JBDSMU010000177.1:0-3146 GCA_039915685.1 Gemmatimonadales bacterium
GTTCCCGCTCAAGTGGCTCGCCCAGGGCATGCGGTCGGTGTTCCTGCCGTCCACCCTCGAGGCTGCGGAGGCAGGCGCCGACTGGACCCTGACCGGCATCGCGGTTGTCCTCGGCATCTGGCTAGTAGCTGGCCTGGTCGCCGCACGCCTCAGCTTCCGCTGGATCCGCAAAGCCAGTTAGCCCCGAGAGCAATGGAATCCCCGATCTCTGGCACCACTCGCACGCGGCACGCGGACTACCGCGTGACCTGTCACCCTCGACGGCTTGGCTGGACCCCGCGATGCAGCATCACCGTGCTCCCCGCACCGGGAGCACGGCGGCTGCTCCGAGGAGGGCGCAGGCGGCGGCGACCGCGTAGAGCCCGGCGTAGCTTCCTCCCGTGACCAGCAGGATCGCGGGTGCTATGGCGGGAGCGATGGAGGAAGGGAGGGCGGCGGCGATGTTCAGGACGCCCAGGTGGGTCGCCGCTCGATCCCCCTTGGGGAGGACGTCGACGGCAAGTGCGAGGTCGACGGCCAGGTACAGGCCGAACCCGAGGCCCGCGATGGCCATCGCAATCAGGTAGGCCGTGATGTCGCCGGCGAGGGCGAGGGCGAACATGGCTGCACCGTAGACAATGGCCGCCGTGATCACGAAAACCTTGCGCCGCCCGGTTCGGTCTGAAAGCCGTCCGCCGGTTATCGACGCCACGATGACCACAGCGGATTGGACTAGCGTCCCGAGAAGGATCTCGCCGGGAACCTCGTGCTCGGAAGCCTTCAACTGGGCGATGAGGTAGTAGGCCAGGAACGTCGTCAGGAACGAATACGCGAGGACCATCAGGAACCGACCGGCAAACACCCAGCCGAAATCCGGGTGTTTCCGGGGACTCACGAAGAAGGTGCCCGCCAGATATCTGACCGACCATCGTTCACGTGTCAGCGCCGACGAATCCTTCAGAGTCACCGCGAAAAGCACGATGATCGCACCCGCGATTGCGCAGGGGGCCAGGAACATCGCGAGTTGGTTTCCGGCAAAGAGGTTGACCAGGCCCACTCCTGCCACTGCGGCTACCGGGACGCACACGCCGAGGATTCCCGCCACGATCCCTCGTTGTGATGGCGGGACCTTGTCGGGAAGCACGGCGGCCATGGCGGCCATCAGCGCATTGAAGCCCACCTGAGCGATGCACCATCCGAGGAGCACCATCGGAACGTTGGGGGCAACTGCCACGACGAACACCCCAGCTGTGCCACTGACCAGGCCGATCAGCATCCATGGGCGCCGTCTGCCGAACCGCGACGAGGTGCGATCACTCAACATTCCGAAGAACGGATTGGCGAACAAGGCAAGGAACGCCCCGACTCCTGCCACGAGCGCCAGGCCGCTCGGGGCCCGTTCGATGCCGACGAGTGAGTTGATCTTCAGGGCAAGGGTGACTAGCAGCGGGGCGATGAACAAGAGTGTCGTGCTCAGGAACGCAAGCGTGTAGAGAGCAATGAATCGATTGCTGACCGCCGGTATTGGAGCGGGAACAGCTGTGCGACCAGTCGCGGATGTTTCAGGCGGTGCAGAAGACGGTGGTTCTGTCATCGCGCACTTTCACGTTGAGTGGAGCGCAGATGAATGGGCGCACCCGCGCACGTATCCTCCTCCTGGCAGATGCTCAGGGCAATGACCGTGAGGGAAAGTTGCTCAACTCTGCAAACCGATCTCGCCCGGAAGGCGTTGTTGACGTGAGCCCCCACAGAAGCCCCACAACCGATACGGATTCAACCGTCTTCAACTGTGTCTATATGTACTTAAAACGACCGTGATTTCGGGGGACTCTGCCGACATCGACGTATCTGCAGGCAGGTCTTTTGGGTTCAAATCCCACCGGTACCGCCATGAAAAGCCCCTGTTGATCAGGGGTTTTTCTGCCTCCGGGTACCGAGATGAGTGTTTTGGCAACAACTGGGCAGCATCAACGGTCGTGTGACGTGACCGAGGAGCCGTAGTCCTGATGGACACCGCGTAGCCGGTTCGATACGCGTAACGCGCTACTCAACCGATGGGGGAAATCCCCCATCTAGCTCGCCCGCCCGCGAATGAGATAGTGGCGGGTGGCCCGATCTCTCCTGCTGACGCTCGCGCCCTGGGCGGGTGCTGTCGTCCTGGCCGGAGTAGTCGGCACTGTCATTGGCGCCTCGGGGCTAGTCGGGCATCCCGAGCGGCACGAGACCGTCGTCTCGGTGTCGTCCGCCGTTGTCCACAGGGCGGATGCCGCGTCCTGCCCGGGCGGCCCGGTAGTTGCGACCCTGCTCGCCGGCACTCGCGTACTCGCGATTTCGCGAAGCGCAGACTCTGCGCAACTGGGGGTGCGTGACCCGAGTGACTCGGGCCGTGAGCTGTGGCTTGCGGCGGCCGACCTGACGCTAGACCCGAGCCAACCCGCCATCGCCACTCTCGCGGTGGAGGCGTGCCCGGTGATCGGGGTCTCCGTTGCCGCGCCGCCAGCGCCAGCGCCTGCGCCGCCAGCGAGCGTCGCCGCACCTGGAGTCTCGGACACGGTCAAGCCCACGATCACCTCGGCGATCGCGAACCCGACCCAGATTTATCAGCACCTATCGAGTCACATAGAAAAGAGCACAGTGTCGGCGATCGCCACCGACAATGTCGCTGTTACGGCGATCTCTGCAAGCTGGCCCACCGTTGGACCCATACCGGCTGGCACCGCCCAGATTTCAGGAGGTTCTGGCAGCTTCGTCTTTGGACCGTACAGCTTCAGCGAGGGGGGCGACAATGACGTACCGATCACGCTCATCGCGCACGACGCCGCCGGCAACGCCAGCACACCAACCGTCGTGCACGTCATAGTTACGCAGATATCCGGATGAAACTCCTCGCCCGCTTCCCTTGGTTGCTCCCTGTAGTGGGAAGCATCGCCGCGCTAACCATCGCGATCGCCACCGTTTTCATTGGAGTGCACTTCGCTAGTACGGAGATTCTCGCCACGAAGGCCGGCACTGCAACCGCCCACGTCGTCCAGCCAGTCGCCGTTGGCGCGGACGCAATTGCCGCGCTCAACGGTAGCGATGCCAAAGCACCGACGAGCCCCTACACGGGCAGCGCCCAGATTGTGCTGCCCGGAACCTCGACGGCGATCGACCCGACCCTCGCTCAT
>JBDSMU010000203.1:0-7988 GCA_039915685.1 Gemmatimonadales bacterium
TCGTTGTAGCCCCACACGAGATAGCGTCCTTGCTGGCGCGGGGTGGCGTCGTAGGTCTCGTCGGGGTCGCCGAGTGCTATGAAGACCTCGCCGCGGTCGGTACGCCAGCCGGCAGTCCCTTCATCGCGGAAGCGGGTGTTGGCGAGGGCGATACGGGCGAAGTAGCGATCGAGCGCCTCGTTTTCCGGTGTCGCGGGGTTCGGATCGGTCGAGCGGTAGAAGTCGCGCCACCGCTGGCCCCGTTCGCCGGCGCTCGCGTTCTTGAGTCCGGCGACCTGCTCGGCGTGACCGAAGTAGCGGAGGAGTCCGACGAGATCGTCGAAATTGGTCACGACCCAGTTTTGCGAGAACGACACCAGCGCCGAGGTACGGCGTGCGGTGGCGCCCTCTCCGAGAATGATCTCGAGCTGGCCGAGCGGGGCGGCTTCTGGGGCAAGGCGGACGATCTGCCCCTCGATCTCGCGCGCGCCGGTGAAGCGCACAGTGTTGCGATAGATCACGCTGTCGCCCTCGTCGCGCACCTCAAGTGGCACCGACGCCGGGCCGTTGAAGCCGACACCCTCGATGTAGATGAGCAGCGTGTCGCCGCCATAAGCGACGGTGCCACGCGAGTTGAGGATGACGTTGAGTGAATCATCTCGGCTGCCGCGCCCAGCCACTTGGTAAGCGAGAATCGGCGATGTCACGGAGCCGGGCGCGTAGGAAGGTGCCACCACCGACTTGGTTGCGGTGCCCGTGGTGCTGTTGCCAAGGTCGCGGATCCGAACGGTGACGTTGTAAGTGCCGGGCGTGAGGGTCACATACTGCTGAAGGAGAATGCTCTCGTCGGTGCGCAGCGTCTCCTGGAACTGGGCCACTCGAACCGCCTCGTCTCGCGAGATGGTGATCGCCGGGCCGCTCGCGGGGCGGAACTCGTAGTCGACGTGGTAGCGGGCGCCGTAACCATCGCCGTCTCGCTGGAAGGAGAACGCCCGGTTCTCCAACGACACGCCGACAATCGCCATGGTCGAATCGTGGTGGCCGGGGAGGAAGGCCACTGTCCCGATGAAGGGCACGCCACCGGTAGCCACGAGGCGTCCGAGCCGGGAGTACATAGCCCCGGGATTGAACAGCTCGGTGAGGGTCTGTTCAGTGTTCGGCCCCGAGGGGCTACCGACCCGTTGCCAGCTGGTGCAGCCCGGGAGGGCAAGGGTCAGAATCGTGGCTGCCGCGGTGAGCGCACGCATTGGCCGGGGGGTGCGAGGATCCATAGTGGATTATATGACGTCCGAGCGGCCGCCGCTTGCGCTTCCGCCACGGAACTTGCCACGGTATCTTGAGGCATCCCATGGCAAAAGATCCCTTGATCGGGCGCACCGTCGCCGGCTACACCCTGATCCGCGCGGTCGGCGAGGGCGGCACCGCCGAAGTCTATCAGGCCCAACACCCCGAGCGCGGCACTGTCGCGCTCAAGGTGCTGCGCCCGCGGCTTGCCGGCGATCCGGTGGCGATCAAGCGCTTTCTCCGAGAGGCCGAGTTCGGGGCGCGGGTGGTACATCCCAACGTGGTGCGCACTTACGACTTCGGCGAAGAAGACGGCGTCCAGTACCTCGCCCTGGAATGGGCGCCCGGGGAGCCACTGGAGACATTCCTCACCCGGTCCGGCCACCTCACTCCTCCGGTGGCGGCGAACATCGTCCAGCAACTGGGTAATGCACTGGAGGAGGCGCATCGCGCCGGGATCATCCATCGCGACCTCAAGCCGGCCAACATCATGTATGACCCCGCGGAGCAGAAGGCTCGGCTCCTCGACTTCGGAATCGCGCGGGACGCGGAGCTACCGTCCGAGGAGCGCCTTACGAGGGCGGGATTTTTCGTGGGGACATTGCAGTATGTCTCCCCGGAATCGCTGTCGGGCGAGCTGGTGGGTGAGCAGGCCGACGTCTACTCACTGGCCGTCATCGCGTACCAGATGCTTACAGAAGTCACGCCGTTCCCGGGGAAGAATCCGCGCGAGCTCTTCCAGCAGCTCCTGACCCAGGACCCGATCTCGCTCAATCAGGCCACGAAGGGGCTCAAGTTCAGCACCAAGCTTGAAGAGGTGGTGATGAAGGGACTGGCGCGCGAGCCTTCCAAGCGGTGGAAGACGGTGACCGACTTCACCGGTGCGTTCTGTGAAGCGGCGAATGCGGAACCGGAGAAGAAGGGATTTCTCTCCGGGCTGTTCAACCGCAGCTGACGGTGTCGGCGCACGCTGACCTGGTGGCGCTGCTGGGCGAACGTTCGGTAAAGTTCGGCGATTTCATCCTGGCCTCAGGGGCCCGTTCTCCCTATTACATCGATTGTCGACTCACCACCATGTCCGCGCGCGGGCAGGTGTTGATCGGCGCGCTCGGCCGTGCGGCGATCGATCGAGCTGGCTGGAAGCCACGCAGCGTGGGCGGGCTCACCATGGGCGCCGACCCGGTGTCGTACGCCATCGCGGCGGCGAGCGCGGACCGTGGCGAGGTGATCGACGCCTTTTCGGTGCGGAAGGAAGCGAAGCAGCACGGTACGGGGCGGCAGATCGAGGGCAACTTCTCGTCGGGCGACGCGGTAGTGATCATCGAGGATGTGATCACCTCGGGCGGCTCAGCGCTGCGCGCGGTCGAGGTGATGCGTGCAGCAGGGGCCAATGTGCTCGGCGTGCTCGCGGTGGTCGACCGGGGGGCCGGCGGCCGCGAGGCAATCGAGGCCGCGCAACTGGATGTGGTCGCACTTGTCGGTGCTTCGGAGCTGGGACTGGGCTGAGGGCTGGCGGTAGGGCTGGCCCTACTTTTTGCGGGGTCGGCCGTTGTCTAGACTGAGCACTCCCTGCAAAAAATGGAGTTCCTCCCATGAAAGACCGCGACCATCACATCTCCCAAGCCGAAGCTGTAGCGCTGATTGGGGCGCACAAGCGGACCGACGGCGTGCCGCATGCGTGGATGTTTTCCCGTGGCATCATCGACGACATCCTGGCGCAGCCCAAATGCAGCGGAGTTCGGATCTACATGGCAGGTGCGGGTGCCGAGACCACTGTGGTAGTGGTGGGCACCGATGCGGGCAACGATGACCTCGCTGATGGCGTGATTGCTGAAGTGGCGTGGCCGTGCCCACCTATCTGCAGCACAGCCTCTCCGCTGGACGTTGCCGCTCCGTGATGCTTGTCCCCATCATCTACACGCTGGCGTCATTTGTAGCGAGTGCTACCGGGATCATCAACAGGCATCGCAGTCGCGCGGCGTGGTGGGTGGCGGCGTGGTGCACGTGGGGGATCACGGGCAACCTGACCTCGCTGTCGTTTTCCCTGCGGAGCCAGAACAATCACTGGATGAACTATGTCTGGCCACCTGTCGAGACGTTGCTCGTGGGCGCAGCGGCGTGGTGGTTTTTTGCAGAGAAACCCAGCTGGCGGCGCGCCGCCACGATCGGTGCAGTCTTGATCACCGCGACCGGGATTGTGCTGGCGCTCACTGTTGAGTCGTTCACGACCTTTTCCGCCTACAGCGAACCATTGCACAAGTTCTATGGGGGCGCAGTGGGCATCGTGCTCGTTGCGGCCAGCATCGGTGCCGGCGATCGATCGCCGATATGGAATGCCGCCGCGTGGGTCGGGATAGCGTGGGTGATGATCTACATCCCGACGATCGCGATCACCCCGGTGGCGCGTTTGATCTACGGGGCCGACCCTGGGGCGTCGCTGGCACCGCTCTTTGTGTCATTCTCGATCGAGATTCTGGGGATGCTGTTGATCGCCACGGCATTTGTTTGGCGGAGGGTCGAGTGGACTCGTTGATCTGGATCCTGGTGCTGGCCGGCGGGGCCGGATTGATCGCGGTGGGGGTGTTGGTATGGGCAGTCGGCTCGGTACATCGCGATCGCGAGCGATCAGCGATTGATTGGGGGCGTCGGGTGCTGGCAGCACAGGATGAGGAGCGCCGCAGCATTGCGCGCGAATTACATGACAGCGTGGTGCCTGAGCTGATCGACCTCGACCTTGCGTTGGTGGGCACGGCGAGTGGTGGCGGTGCGGCGTCGCGGATCGCCGAGCGGTTGCGGAATATCAGCCGATTGATGCATCCCGGGGTGGTTGATCATCTCACGCTCGACCAGGCATTGCGCCATCTCACGACTGCCGCTGACTGGTCCTTTGTCGTGCTGCTCAAAGCCGATGACACCGAAGGCCTAGCGGACGACGCCAAGCTGGCCGGGTACAGGATTGCGCAGGAGGCGCTCACCAATGTTCGTCGGCATGCCGAGGCAACCAGAGTCGGGGTCACGGTCCGGGCAACGGAGCGTGAGGTAGTGATGACGATCCAGGACGATGGCACCGGGTTCGAGGTTCCGGCGGCCAACACGCTGGCATCCCTTGGGCTCAGGAGTATGCAGGAGCGCGCCCTGGCTGCCGGCGGTCGGTTTACCGTAGTGAGCGCGCCAGGGGCGGGTACCACAATCACCGTTGCATTCCCGAGGGACAGCGCATGAGCGGTCGGGTGTCTCATGTTCTGGTTGCCGATGATCACCAGATCTTTGCGGAAGGGGTGGCACGGATCCTTCGCGACCACGGGTACATCGTCAGCATCGTGACGCAGCTTGCGGTGCTCGAGGGAACGCTGGCGGCGGTGAAGCCCGACCTGCTGATCCTCGACCTCACATTCGGGCGGGAATCTGCGATGCCCCTCCTCAAGCAGCTCCGCACTAGCGTGCCGTCACTCCGAGTGATTGTACTTTCGGCGCGGGACGAGGCGGTGATCGTCGAGGCGGTCGAAAAGACCGGTACGGCATATCTCACCAAGACGCTGGCGTCGACAGAGTTGCTCGCGCTGGTCAAGACGACGCTGGCGGATCGTCAGCCTCCAGTGACAGGTGTGCCGCCCACCGATCGTGCAACACCTTTCGTCATCGTGGGCACGGTCTCGCTTTCGCGCCGGCAGATCGACGTGCTGCTCGGCGTATACCGAGGTGGATCGAACATGGAGATCGCGGAATTGATGCACGTCACGCGCAAGGCGATCGAGCCGCACCTGCGGAAGCTGCGGAAGCAGATCGGGGTGAATTCGCGGGCAGAGTTGGCGCGGTGGGCAGAGGCCCATATCGAAGAGTTGCGGGGGTAGGTCAGATGCTCCTGCGCGACCAGCTGTCCTCGAGCGTTAGTTGGAGATCAGGCTGAGGCGCTGGACCGCCAGTCTCCAACATGCCAGAGATCTCGCGTTTCTTGGGGATCGTGATCCGAATGTATTTCGCGGATCACGAACCGCCGCACTTTCACGCCAGCTACCAAGGAATGGAATGCCAGTTCCGTTTCAGCCCTGTTGGGGTTCTCGCCGGCAGCCTCCCACCCCGAGCACTGGCACTTGTCGCCGAATGGACTAGTCTCCATCAGGATGAGTTGAACGAGAACTGGGATCGGTTGAGGGCGCACCAGTCACCTTTGCCTATCTCGCCATTGGAGTGAGCAATGCCACTACATCCCCGGGTCGTTACCGCTGTTGCACAGGGGGCATTTCGAGTCCAGCTAGAGTTCACCGATGGATCGGAAGCCACCGTCGACTTGGCACCGTGGGTGGCGGGCAAAGGGGGCGTGTTTGGCCCGCTTCAGAACGAGGCGTTTTTTGCCAGCGTGATGGTGGATCAGGATGCCGGGACGATCTACTGGCCCAACGGAGCAGACTTCGACCCCGATGTGTTGTATGAAGCGGCGACCAATGCTTGAGGTATCGCTGGTAGCGGCCTAAGGTTGCGTACCCGAAGCCGCCGACCATCGATACACCGCGAACCTCACCACATCATCGTCATCCACCTCCCGCACCATCACGCTACCTCTCGTGAACGACACCGGCATCCCGAACCGCCTCGACACAATGCGCGCCATGATTGCCCCATCAACCCGGAACGCCGTGGCAGCCCATGTCGTGTCAGCCAGTGCCTGCGCGTCGACTACCCACAGCAGCCCGTCGTCGCCGGCCCAGACGTGCTGGTACGGCGGCAGCGAATCGGCGAATGGCATTTCCCGCTGCATCCGACGTGACTCTTCGGAATCGACCATTCGCTCGGCGCCACTTCCCTCCATCGCCTCCAGCCCCCGTGCAATCATTGCCTGGCGCATCGCTTCGGTAACCGCACGGCGCGGGGTCTCGACCACGAGCCGAGCTGTGACGGTCCCGTCAAGAGCGCGTCGTTCGATGGTGTAGCCACCCAATGCGCTCGCCACGGCGACACCGGCGCCCCACGGAGCAACGCTGGTGCTGCGCCCGAACCGTAGCGGCACGACTGAACCCCGACGCACGCCGCGGTATCGCGTTTCGAACGGAGCCATCTCCCATCCGGGCACCACGGCGAGTGTGTCGACAGCCGAGTAGTCGTAGTTCACTGCAATCACTTGCGTACGGAGCCGAATCACCGAATCTGAGGCCACCTCTTCAATACAATTCCCGATCGCGAGGAAGCGCCCATCAGCCAACCTGCCCTCCGCGCGGAAGCACCCCGATGACACGGTGGTCGCGAGAGGCGCATCACGCGCAACCTTGCCGTCCGCCGTGATCCAGTTGACACGGTGATTCGCGAAGTCGTGCACCATCGCGGTGTCGTCGTCCCAACGAACCGGATCGGTCGGCGCCATCACGTCGCCCGGACCTTCGCCCGACCGCGCCACAATCCGCCACGGCGCGCCATCGGCATTGAACAGCATCAGGCGGGCGGGACCCACGCGATAAGTTGCCAGCACCCGCCCGTTGGCAAAACGCATCGGCCGGGTGACGTGAGTAAGGTCGAAGTCCGCCTTGTCTCCGCCGTCGATGATCAGGTCTGGCTTGGCCGACAGAACCCAACGTTGTGCTCGGGCCAAGGCGTCGCTGCCGTGCCGCATCTCAAGCACGCCATCGACAGTATGGGTATCAGCAAGGGTCGGTTCGACGGTAACGGGAAGGTCTGCCGGTGGCTCGTCCGGTGGCGGGGCACTGCACGACGCCAGCAGAAACGCGATCGCAACGGTCGAGTGAACGCGCATTGATGCCCCTAAGTTGGGATCAATGACGATACGCCTCGCCCGGCCGCCGCGCCAGCCATTAATCGGTCACTCAACCGCCGCCACCACTCTGGGATACGCCACTCCCAACGCCACCGCCCGCGCAATCACGAAACCGATCATCGCGATCCAGAGGCCGGTGTTCCCCCACCGCGCGATCAGCGGCAGCGACACGGCGATGAACGCCAGACAACTGACGACACTGGCGTTGCGCATTGCACGCGTCGCGGTGGCGCCGATAAAGATTCCGTCGAGTTGGAATGCCGCCCAGCTCAGCATGATATAGGCTGCAGCATACGGGAGGAATGCTTCCGCCATTTCGCGCACTGGCGGCAGGTTGGTGAGCCTGGCGATCGCCCACGAGCCGGCTAGCAACGCCACACCGGCGAAGGCGAGCGCGGTCAGCGCAGCGATTTCGGTCGAGCGCCGCACAGCATCCCGCAGCGCGTCGCGGGCGCCGGATCCCACAGCTCGGCCCACCAGGATTTCCGTTGCGTGCGCGAAGCCATCGAGCAGGTAGGCGCTCAGGGTGATCAGTTGCAGCAGCACATGATTGGCGGCGAGAATCACCGGACCGAACAGCGCTCCCTGGTTGGTGAACCAGCCGAAGCCGAGCAACAGGAAGAGTGTCCGGATCATGATGTCGGCGTTGGCACCGAGCATTGCCCGAGCGCGGGTCATGTCGCGGAGCCGAGCGGTGGGCCACCACGGCTCACTGTCCTGCCGCTCCCTTCGCAGTACGCCGTGTAGCAACCAGAGACCGATACCGACCGCGGTCCACTCTGCCAGCGCCGTGCCGAGCGCGATGCCCCGGACGCCCCAGCCGAGCACACCGGCGAAGAGGATGTCGAGGAAGATGTTGAGTCCGTTGAGGACCAGCTGCACCACCAGCACTTGCCGGGTGCGGCCCAGTCCGATCAGCGCGCCGGTGACGGTGAACGTGGCCAGCGAGGCGGGGGCCGCC
>JBDSMU010000016.1:0-8069 GCA_039915685.1 Gemmatimonadales bacterium
GCCTCGAGCACCGCAGCGACCTCGACCTCCTCGATGAATTGCGCAAGGATGATGTGTTCGTCGGGGGTCGGGGCCGTGGCCAGTCGGACCTCGGAGAGCGCCTTGTCGATCAGCTCGGTGAGGCCGATGAGGCTCCTCTCGAGCACGCCGCCGGTACTTCCACCAATGGGCACCGTCCCTGCTCGCAGAATACTGAACGAGAGCGTTGCGGTGTTGATATGGTTCCTGAGCTCATGGGCGAGCCTGCCGAGTTGTTCGTTGTCGCGCGCCGCCACCGCAACGTCCCGCGTCCGCTGGTATTCGGCGACCGCGTCGGCGATCGCCTCGTCGAGGTAGAGATTGAGGGTGTGGAACTCGTTCACCGTGATCGGCGCCTCGGCTTCCATCGCGAGCTCGGTAACCGCCTGACAGACGTCGCCGTAGCCGCGGACGACCTGACTGACGGTGTACCCGCTGCCATGCATGTGGCTTCCCCGCAGGCTGGCGGCGTTCACGATGTCATCGTTGAGGAGGGTGCCTCGCAGGGTGGCGACCAGCTGGTCGACCACGAAGGGCACACCTTCGCTGGTCGCGTCGCCGTCCGATGCCGGGGGGCTCGGACGCAGGGCGGCCTTGTCGTTCGTCCGCTGGATGACCGCAGCACGGTTGGCGACAATGAATTCGTGGAGTAGCATCAGCGGGCTCGGACCATGCTCAAATCTAGTGCAGCGTACACATCCCGTGGCCAAATATCGACTGCATGGCTCGACCTTATCGGGTGGGGGTAGCACTGCAATGCGCGTGGCAGTATGCACTTAGCTGCGACATGCCCAAACACGATCCGGCCCCAGCCGGGTCCGCCAACGCCCTCGCGCGGAGAGGCGGCTCGTCGGCGGGGGTGGGTGCTCCGCCCTATCCCACCAGCGATACCAGCTGGAACAAGGACCGTTGGTCGTCACTAGTTGGTTTGAGGCTCACCCGGCGGCGAGGGACGCGGGGTCCGGCAGAGGAGGCTCGGATCATAAGGGCGCCGAATGGGCGGGCTTCCGAGCCGACGGTTGCCGGAATCCCCGCGCCCGAGACCGCGTGACTGACCGCCACAACCAGCCGGCGTGACGGACGCCTGCCGCTCAGCCCGGCCCCAACGTCCGCTCCCGAATCTCCCTCACCATTCGCGCCACAAACTCGTCGACCGCCACAACGTCCTGCTTGTTACCCGCACCACGGGTCCGTACCGCGAGCGAGTTGCCGTCCGCCTCACGCTGGCCGATCACCGCCATGTACGGAACCTTGGCGATTTCGCCCTCACGAATCCGGTAGTTGAGCGTCTCATGTCTATCATCGAGATGCGCCCGAATTCCGGCGTCGCGCATCTTCGCCGTCACCGCCGCCGCGGCCTCCGTCTGCGCATCGCTGATCGGGATGATCCGCACCTGCTCCGACGCCAGCCAAAGCGGGAACGCACCGGCAAAGTGCTCGATCAAAATTGCCAGGAATCGCTCGAAAGAGCCATTCACAGCGCGGTGAATCACTACTGGACGATGCGTCGTGTTGTCTTCACCGACATAACTAAGGTCGAACCGCTCCGGCGCCGCGTAGTCGAGCTGGATCGTGCCGAGCTGCCACCGGCGACCGATCGCATCCTCGACGTCGAAATCGATCTTCGGGCCGTAGAACGCGCCGTCGCCCGGCTTCATTTCGTACGGCAATCCCGTCGCCTCGAGCGCATGACGCAGCGCGCGCTCGGCCTCGTCCCACATCTGGTCGGTACCGATCCGTTCCGCCGGACGCGTCGCGAACTTCAGGGTCGCCTTGAGCCCGAACGTTTCGTAATACTTGAGGATGAATGTCGTGAGGCGATGCACCTCCGCCTGGATCTGCCGGTCCATCAGGAAGATGTGGCAATCATCCTGCGAGAACTGACGCACCCGGGTGAGCCCCGAGAGCGCGCCGCTCACCTCGTTGCGGTGCAGCACGTCGTAGGTGGCGTAGCGCAGCGGCAGCTCGCGATACGAGTGCTTCTTCTGCTGATACATCAGGTAATGCGACGGGCAGTTCATCGGCTTGAGCGAAAAATCGTGCTCGCCGGTCTCGTTGTCGTGCACCAGGAACATGTTCTCCTTGTACTTCCCCCAATGCCCCGAGATCTCCCACAACCCCTTGTTGTACATCAACGGCGTGCGGACTTCGTGATAGCCGTCGCGCTGGAGCTGCTGCATGTAGCGCTGCAGCTCATTGACCACCGCCGTCCCGCGGTCGGTCCAGAACGCCGCGCCCGGCGCAAACTGATGGAAGAAGAAGAGGTCCATCTGTTTGCCGAGTACCCGGTGGTCACGCTTCTTCGCCTCTTCGAGACGCATCACATGCTGCGCGAGTTCGTCCTTCCGGAAGAACGCCGTGCCGTAGATCCGCTGCAGCATCTGGCGATTGGAGTCGCCGCGCCAGTATGCTCCCGCCCCATTGAGCAACTTGAAGTGCTTGAGCTTGCCGGTGGTGGGGACGTGCGGACCGCGGCAGAGATCGACGAATGGACCGTCGGTGTATACCGTGATCGTCTCGTCGTCGCCAAGTTCCGAGATCCGCTCCAGCTTGAGTGGGTCGTCGGCAAAGCGGCGATTCGCCTCGGCGCGATCGACAACTTCCCGGGTGAACGCGAAGTCGGACGCGATCACTTCGTCCATCTTGCGTTCGATCGCCTCGAGGTCCTCCGGCGTGAACGGGCGGTCGACAGCGAAATCGTAGTAGAAACCCTCGTCGATCGCCGGACCGAACCCGATCCCTGCCCCCGGGAAGAGATCGCGAACGGCCGTGGCCATGATGTGCGCCGCCGAGTGGCGGAGGAGCGGCAGCGCATCCGGATCGCGCTCGGTGATGATCGACACCGTGGCACCGTCGGGGAGCGCCCGCCCCAGATCCTGGACTTCACCATCAACAGAGATCGCCACCGCGGCGCGAGCGAGACCGGGACCAATGGACGCCGCCAGCGCAGCCCCGGTGGCGCCTGTACCGAGCTCCCGGACAGAGCCATCGGGGAGGGTCACGCGGATCAGGTCGTCGGCGGTTGTCGTCATCGTCGGGCGGTGCCTCGGCAACGGGTGTTCCGGCCATAGGACCGGGTGAAGAAGTCATGTAGTTTAACCACCATGGCTCGCATCATCGTACGCACCCGAAAGCTCCCCCTCCGCGCCGCTCGTGCTCCCCGGACGCATCCGATGCGCCGCGCCGGCGTGATCATTGGCGGTCTCGCCGTTGGCAGCGTCCTTGGCGTGCTGCTCGCTGAACTCTTCGCGCCCTTGGCACAGCGCGCCACCCGGTTGATTGGCAAGCCCGGCAGGCCATCGGTGGCCGAGTTGGTGCACGACGCTCAAGTGGTGCTCGACGCCGATCTCCCCCTGCGCGAATGCGCGCTCGAGGTGATTCCGGTCGGACGCGGCTCAATCGAGCTGCACGGCTGGGTGGCCGACCGACGCGCGCGCACGCGCGCCGCAACCCTCGTGGCACAAGGCGTCAACGCGGCGTCGGTGATCAACTGCATTCTGGTGCGGGGTGAGGATGACGTGGTGACGCCGCCGAATGGCGACGGCGACGACGACGACGACGCGCTCGAGGCATGACCGAGCCGCTCGCCCCCCAGTACGATCCTCGCGCCATCGAGGGTCCGCTCTACCAATGGTGGCAGGAGCAGGGGTTCTACCGCGCTAGCGCTGATGCGCCCGGCGAACCATACGTCATCCAGATACCTCCCCCGAACGTCACCGCGGTGCTGCACGCCGGACATGGCCTCAACAACACCATTCAGGATGTGCTCATCCGCTTTGAGCGGATGCGCGGTCGCAACGTGCTTTGGGTTCCGGGGACCGACCACGCCGGCATCGCCACACAGAACGTGGTGGAAAAGCTGCTCGCGAAGGAGGGACAAACGCGATTCGACATCGGCCGCGAGGCATTTGTCGATCGCGTCAAGACATTCGTCGAAGAAACCGGCGGCGTGATCCTCCAGCAGTTGCGTGCGCTCGGTGCCAGCGCCGACTGGTCGCGCACCTATTTCACTCTCGACCCCGCCCTCTCGTCGGCGGTGCGCGAGGTCTTCGTCGCGCTCCACGAGAAGGGACTGGTGTATCGCGGAAAGTACATCATCAATTGGTGCCCCCGGTGCCTGACCGCGCTTTCCAACGAGGAGGCGGAAAAGGAAGAGGTGGAGGGCCGCATCTGGCATCTCCGCTATCCGCGCGAAGATGGACAGGGTTTCGTTACGGTCGCGACCACCCGCCCCGAAACAATGCTTGGCGACTCCGGCGTGGCAGTGCATCCCGACGACCCGCGCTATCGTGACCTGATCGGTACCCACCTGCTATTGCCACTCACGGATCGACGCATTCCGGTCGTGGCTGACGAAGCGGTCGATCCCGCGTTCGGGTCGGGCGCCGTCAAGGTCACGCCCGCACATGACCCGACCGACTTCGAAATCGGGCGGCGGCATGGGCTCGAGTCGATTGACATCATGACTGACGACGCACACCTCAACGACACGGTTCCCGCGCGATTCCGCGGGCTTGACCGGTTCGTGGCGCGCGAGCAGATCGTGGCAGAGTTCCAGGCGCTGGGGCTGCTCGAGAAGGTCGAAGCGCATCAGCATGCGGTCGGGCATTGCTACCGGTGCCGAACCGTGATCGAGCCGCGCCTCTCCGACCAGTGGTTTGTGAAGATGCGCCCGCTCGCTGCACCCGCGCTGCAGGCATACCGCGACGGCAAGGTGTCGTTTCTCCCGGAACGTCAGGGCGACCACTACGCGATGTGGATGGAGACCATCCGCGACTGGTGCATCTCGCGCCAGCTCTGGTGGGGTCACCGAATTCCGGTGTGGTATTGCGATGCCTGCAACAAGACGATTGTGAGCCGAACTGATGTTACGCAGTGTCCGGATTGCCGCGGCGCAGTGCGCCATGACGAAGACGTGCTCGACACCTGGTTTTCCAGCTGGCTGGTGCCATTCTCGTCGCTCGGTTGGCCCGCTGACACCGCCGACCTCCGTGCGTTCTATCCCGGCTCAGTGCTCGTCACGGCGCCGGAGATCCTTTTCTTCTGGGTCGCGCGGATGATCATGGCCGGAATCGAGTTCCGGGGTGAAGTGCCGTTCCGCACCGTGTACCTCCACGGCACGGTGCGGGACACTCAGCATCGCAAGATGTCCAAGTCGCTGGGCAATGGCATCGACCCGCTCGAGGTGATCGATCGCTTCGGCGCTGATGCGTTGCGCTACACCATGGTGAACGGAATGGCAGTGGGCACCGACGTGATCCTTGATCCCGCTGACCTCGAAGTATCGTTCGCGCCCGGCCGCAACTTCGCGAACAAGCTCTGGAACATCGGTCGTTTTCTGCTGGGTCACCTGGAACAGGGCGCACCACCGCTCGCCGCGATTCCCCACGCCGACCTCGCGCTCGCCGATCGGTGGATCCTCGCGCGCGCCGCTGCCACGGTGACCGATGCCACGTCGGAGTATGAGCGTTTCCGCCTCAATGAAGCCACGGCGCTGGTGTATCATTTCCTGTGGACCGACCTCGCCGACTGGTACCTCGAGCAGGTCAAGCCGCGTCTCTATGGCACGCAGGACGGTGGCGACACGGCTCGTGCAGTAGCCGCCCATGTGTTCGACATTGCGCTGCGCCTGCTGCACCCGGTGATGCCATTCATCACCGAAACGCTCTGGCAACGCCTGCCGCGCAGTCCAACGCGGAATGCTGCGTCGATCAGCGTTGCTCCCTGGCCAACGGTTGAAGACCTGACATCCGACCCTTCGGCGCTGCGCGAGTTCGGCGCAGTGCAGGCGATCGTCACCGCGGTGCGCGTGCTCCGGGCGGAATACGCCGTTGCCCCAGGAAAACTGGTACACGTGACCGTGTCGGAGGTGAGCGACGTCGCACAGCGTGCCATCGCCGCCGAGTTCGGGACGATCCAGCGCCTCGCCAAGATCGAGCAGCTTACCGTCGGCCCCGCTTCCACTGACGTCGGTGGTACCACCGTGCTCGATGATGGCACCTCCGTGACGGTGCCACTCGGCGACCTGGTTGATCTCGAGCGGGAGTGTTCCCGGCTCGGCGGCGAAGCCGACAAACTCGAACAACTCGTGGCGGCGCAGGAATCGAAGCTGGGCAACGCGTCCTTCGTCGAGCGCGCCCCCGCTGCGGTCGTCGCCAAGGAGCGTGAAAAGCTCGTTGCATGGCGCACGCAGGCCGCAGTGCTTCGCGAGAAGCGGAGTGCGATGGGATGCGACAGCTGAAGCAACACCTCCCGCTCATGTTGGCAGCGGCAGTCGCTGTCGCCTGTGCACGCATGGCCCCGCCACCCGGGGGCCCGCCCGACGCGCGGCCGCCGCAACTCATCGCGACCACGCCGGAATCGGTAGTTGTGCTTGAGGGCTTCGATGGCTGGGTAGAGTTTCAGTTCGACGAGGTCATTTCGGAGGGCGGCCAACCCAACTTTGGTCTGGGTAGCGGCGACCTCGAGCGCCTCGTCACGCTGTCACCCGGCGACGAAGTACCTCGCGTGTCGTGGCGCCGAAACCGGATCGCGGTTCGCCCGCAGGGCGATTGGCGGCCGAACACGGTATATCGGATCGAGCTGGCACCGGGCCTGCGCGACTTGAGGAACAATCGGACCGACACTGCAACTGTGGTCACCTTTGCCACCGGTGGCCCTCTGCCCACCCATCTGCTCGTCGGTCGCGCCGTGGACTGGGCAGCGGGCCGACCATCCGCGATGGCGCTGATTGAAGCCACGCTGCTTCCGGATTCGCTCGTCTACCGCACGGTTGCTGATTCGACCGGCCGGTTCCGATTTGGACCACTCCCCGATGGCGAGTACCTCGTCGGCATCACCGTCGACCAGGACCGCAATCGCCGCCGCAGTGGACGTGAAGCCTGGGACACCGTGCGCACCGTAGCCGGAAACGGCAGCGTCGGCGAGGTGTGGGCATTCCAGCGCGACACGCTGCCGCCGCGTGCGACCGACGCGACGCGCCTGGACTCGGTGTCGATCAGTCTCACGTTGACCCAGCCAGTCGATCCGGGTTTGCGTATCGGCGAGAACGACATCGTGGTGAGGGCCCTCGACGACTCGGTGAGCGCTGGACCGATCACCGCGCTACCCCGTGCGATCCATGATTCGCTCTACAAGCCGGCCGCCGCGCCGAAAGCCGCGGCCGACACGACCAAACGTGCCGATAGCGCGGCCGTTCCACGCGTACCTGCGCGTGCGGTGCCGGTACGCACGCCCGCTCGGCCAGTACCAGCGCCTGACACGCTCGAACAGAAACGACCGAAAATCTCGAACATTCTCGTGGTGCGTGTCCGCAACCCATTGGTCGCGGGGCGTCGGTACGTCGTGATTGTGCGTGGAGTGCGCGCCGTTGGCGGTACAGTCGCGGATTCCGTGCGTGCAACGCTTGACGTTCCGAAGCCGCCACCCATTGACACACTCAAGCTCAGGGCCGATTCCGCAAAGGCCGACTCGGCAAAAGTCCGCACCGACTCGATTCGTGCCGATTCGGTGCGCCGATCCGGCAACACCATCCCACGAGCGCCACCGCCCGCTCCGTCGCCGCGGGACACTGTCGTCGGTCGGCCACGGCGCTGAGCGCGTGACCCGCAAGGTCGTTTTTCTCGATCGCGACGGCACACTGGTGCCTGACATCGGCTTCTTGGGTTCGCCAGCGGATGTGCGCCTGATCGACGGCGTTGCGGCGGCATTAATCGCGCTCGAGGCCGCCGGGTTCGCCCGCGTCATCATCACCAACCAATCGGGAATCGATCGCGGCAAGTTCACCGAGAGAGACTTCGACGCAGTGCAGGCCGAGCTTGGTCGACAGCTCGCTCAGGCGGGAGCATCGACCGACGCTGCCTTTCATTGCCCGCATCTTCCCGACGCCGGTTGCGCCTGCCGGAAACCGGCCACCGCCCTGCACCGTGAGGCAGCGGCCCGATTCAACCTCGACCTCCCTTCCAGCTGGTGCATCGGCGACCGGATCAGCGATGTCACCGCGGCAGCGGGCTTCGGGGGGCGGGCCGTCCTGGTCTTGACCGGCGAGGGGG
>JBDSMU010000033.1:0-33513 GCA_039915685.1 Gemmatimonadales bacterium
TGCTTGCGGAGGTCGGAGAGGATCCCGGCCTTCTCGCACTTCTTCTTGAAACGCTTGAGCGCCCGTTCGAAACTCTCATCCTCATGGATGACGACTTCTGACATGTCCTGAAATCACCTCTCTCAAAGCCCCAACGAAGGGACCGGTCAATGGATAGACCTGCAAACCTAGGCCTCGGGCGGAGATCCGGCAAGCGGGCGGCGCCCGTCAGCCAGGCGGCCATCGCATCTGGCGGCCGCCCAAGAGGTGGAGATGGAGGTGTGGAACGGTCTGTCCGCCATCAGCCCCGGTGTTGACCACAAACCGGTACCCGTGCTCGACCAGGCCGAGCCCGGCGGCCACCTCAACGCCAAGCCGCATGACCGCCCCGAGGATGGCCTCACCGGCTACTCCATCCACCTCGGCCGCGCTCCCGACGTGATCGATCGGGATCACGAGCACGTGGACCGGCGCTTGCGGGCTCAGGTCACGAAATGCCAAGGCGAGATCGGAGCGCCCAAGTATCTCAGCAGGAATCTCGCCGGTCGCGATCTGACAGAAGATGCAGGGCATGCTTGCCTTTGAGAGAGAGACTAGAGACTAGAGACTAGAGACTAGAGACTAGAGAACGGAGGCCGAAGAACGGGAAATCGGTTGTGTGTGTCCGTGAGTTACGCTCGCGCACGGCGATCGATCGTCATCACCGCGGCCGCGATCGCTGCGGTCTCGAAGCGCAGCACGAACGGCGCGAGGCCGACGGCGGTCGCGCCGAGTGTGCCGTGGATGAACTCATCCTCCGCGTCAGTCCAGCCACCTTCGGGACCGATCAGCCACGACACAACCTGATCCGTGGCGATTACCGGGCACGGCGTGGCGCCCGGTGCCGCAACAAACCATCCGGACCCGCGCGTGAGATCCTCGAGCGCGGTAATCGGGTCGACCTCGGGGATCCACGGGTTGCCGCTCTGCTTGCATGCTTCACGGGTGCGTCGGACTACCCGATCGAGCACGACCTCACGGAGGCGCGTCTCGACGCTGCGCTGGCGTGCGGTCACCAGCGGCACAATTCTGGTAACGCCGAGTTCCGTTGCTTTCTCAGCGAGCACAAGGAAGCGGTCACGGTCCCCTGCCGCCACCGCGAGAACGGTCCCTGCGGGTTTGGGGTGAAGCGTGAGGTCCTCGATCGCGATCTGCCAGCGGCGCATGCCGCGCTGGAGCGTACCACCGATGACGGCGCCTGCACCGTCCAGTGCGGCACAGCGCTCGCCGTCGCGTACCCGGCGTACCTGCAGGTGATGCGACTCCTCGTCATCGAGTTCGACAAACCCACCGACCCGGTGTTCCGCGGGAGCCACGAGTACTGTGATCATGCGAGGCGGGCAGCCACGCCCCACCATCCGGCGTCGTGCTGATCGTCGACCACCGCAAACCCCGCCTGCTGCAGCACCGGTCGGAAGAGTTCCTCTTCCATGTCCTCCATCCCCGCGAAGATCACGATGCCATCGGGTGCGAGCGCCTTGGCAATGTGAGGAAGCAGGATGGTGTTGACGGTACGCAGGATGTTCGAGCAGATGATGCGCGCGGGCCCGGCCAGGACAGCAAGCTCGCCCGCGTCGCCCAGAAGAAACGCAACGCGGTTGGCGACCCCGTTGCGTTCGGCATTCGCGTCGGCGACGGAATTGGACTCGGGATCCACCTCGATCCCGATCGCACTGCCGGCGCCGAGCTGCACGGCGGCGATCGCGAGGATGCCTGAACCGCTCCCAAGATCGAGCACGGTGTCGCCGGCACCGACGTGCCGCTCGAGGAGGGCCAGCGCGGCGCGTGTCGAGCCGTGCTCACCGCTGCCGAATGCGTTCTCCGGATCGAGCACCACGCCGACATCACCTTCCTCCAGCTCGGGCGTGATCCACGACGGCGACAGAACGAGGCGACCGAAGCGTCGAGCAACGATCCCGTCTCGCCAGCGAACCGACCAATCGACCGGCGCCAGCGCGGCGATCGAACCGCTGATCCCCGGTCGAGCGGCGCAGAGCGTGTCGAGCATTGTTCGGGCTTCGGGCTCCGAACGGGCAACCGCGAGCACACTCCCCACGCCCGATTCTTCGACGGCGTGCCCGGACATGGTCACCAGCTCCGCTGCAACTGCCTCGCAATCATCAGCATCGCACGTCACGGCGAGTCGCCACCAGGAATTGGTCACGCCCCCAACGCTTCCTTGAGCTTGGTCCAGAAACCGCCCTTGCGGCTCGGCCCCTCGCTTTCGTGGATCGCGAGCTCCATAAAGAGCCGGCGTTGTTCATCGTTCAGGTCGTCGGGGGTCCAGATGTGCACCCGAATTTGCACGTCGCCGACGCCCTTGCCGCCCAGGCGGGGCAGCCCCTTGCCACGCACCCTGAATTCGCTGCCGTTCTGGGTGCCTGCGGGTACGCCCAGCGGCTCGTCACCCCACGGTGTCGGAATGGTCGCCGTGCAGCCGAGCGCCGCCTGCGAGAACGAGATCGGGAGATCGTGGATCAAGTCGTCGCCGTCGCGGGTGAACCGATCATCGTCTTTCACGTCAAGCATCACGATCAGGTCGCCGTTGGGGCCGCCGCGCGGACCGGCCGCACCCTGGCCGCGGAGCGTGAGGTAGTTCTGGCTCGAGACGCCCGCCGGGATGTCGACAGCGACGGTACGCTCGCCCTTGATCCGTCCCTCGCCGCGACAGACTTCGCACGGGTTGCCGATCTTCGTGCCCTCGCCATGACATGTCGGGCACGGGCCAACCTGCACGAACTGGCCGAACATCGAGCGGGCCGCGCGGCGTACCTCGCCGCTACCCGAGCAGGATCCGCAGCGCGTCGGGATCGTTCCTGCGGCGGCCCCGCTTCCCGCGCAGCTGTCACACGCGGTGAGTGTCTTGAGCTTGATGCTCCGCTTGGCGCCCTGCGCCACCTCCTGCAACGTCAGGCGCACCGTCATCTTGATGTCCTGGCCGCGCCGCGGATCGACCTGCTCACGGCCGCCGAAGATGCCGTCGAAGCCGGAGAATCCGCCGAAGTCGCGCATGAAGATGTTCAACGCCTCGCTCAGGTCGACGTGCTCGAACCCGCCGAATCCCTGCGCCCCGGCAGGCGCCGAGCCGAACCGGTCGTAGTGTGCGCGCTTGTTGGGGTCCGACAGCACCTGATACGCCTCGGACAGCTCCTTGAACTTCTCCTCTGCGTCGTGCGACGCGTTCCGGTCGGGATGGTAGTCCATGGCCAGCCTGCGGTAGGACTTCTTGATCTCGTCGCCACCGGCCTCGCGCGTCACTTCCAGTACTTCGTAATAATCGATCACTGCAGAAGGTCCTCAACAAGGCGGCCGGTGTGTTCCACCAGGCCGATGATCTTTTCATAGGGCATGCGGGTCGGTCCAAGCACACCGATGACGCCAGTTGCGCCACCCCGTCGGTACGTCGCGGTGACGAGCGTGAAGCCGGACAACCCCGGCTCACCGTGTTCGTCGCCGATCGTGATTGTGATGCCATCGTGCCGTCGCTGCGCAAGCGCCTCGCGCAACACGTCGCGCCGTTCCGTGAGCGTGAGCAGGTTGCGCATTCGCTCGCTCGACGAGAATTCCGGCTGGTCGACCAGCATCGACGCACTGCCGAGCATCACCGGTTCGCTCTCCTCCAGATCGAACAGACCATCTCCCTCGGCGAGAATGATGTCGAGCAACTCGGCCACGTCGGCGCGCGCACTCACATCACGAAGTCGGTCGGCAACGGTCGCACGAATCTCGCGGAGCGTGTGGCCCGCCAGTCGCTCATTCAGGATCCGCTGCACGGCATCAGCCTGGCCGCGCGGAATCGTCCCCGGCACCCGCACGTAGATCGTCCTGACGGCGCCGCTCCGGAGGTTCAGCACCAGCAGAAGGCGATCGGTCGATACCGCCACGAGGTCAATGCGGTCGAGCACGATCTCGTCGAGTGATGGTGCCACCGCAACGCCCAACTCTTGCGTCAGGATCCCCAGCACCTGTGCGGCGCGTGCCACGAACTGCTCGCTTGCGGCAGCGGCCCCCAACTCGACCTCGAGCGTCTCGCGCGCCCGCAGGTCCGGTGGCAGGCGGCGCATCAGCGCATCTACGTAGATCCGATAGGCCCGGTCGGTCGGGATCCGCCCCGCGCTGGTGTGCGGGTGGTAGAGGTATCCCTTCGCCTCGAGATCGCTCATCGACGAGCGGATCGAGGCGGGCGAGATACCCAGCGCAGAACGGCGTGCGACCGTCTGACTACCGGTCGGTTCAGCCGTCGCGATGTAGATCTCGACGACCGCCTCGAGGACCCTGCGTTCCCGATCGGTGAGCGATTCAGCGTCTGCCATGGGGCGAAACTTAGAAATCCCCCAACGATGCCACCAGCGCGTCGAGCCGGAGCCAACCCTCCGCGCGAAGTCGTACCCGGTCACCCGATTCCTCCGCCCACCCGGCTTCAACCCAATGCCGGAGCATGGATGCGCCGATCCGGGCGCGGTCGAGACCGGTGTCAGTCCGCAATCCCAGGTACGCTGATTCGAGGGCGAGCTCGCGGGGTCCCAGCATCTCGAACCCCTCCCGGACCGGCTGCCCGGCTTCAATGGCGACCGCGTAGGCCTCCCATGCCCTGATGTTCCACGAGCGGGTGGCACCGTGCAGCGAGTGGGCAGACGGTCCAAGGCCCACGTAGTCCGCCCCGCTCCAGTACACTGAGTTGTGCCGTGAGCGGCGCCCCGGAAGGGCAGCATTCGATACCTCGTAGTGCTCGTATCCGCACGCGCGCAATGCATGATGGACAGCCAGGTACTGCGCTGCGTACACGTCGTCGGGAATCGCCGTAACCGACCCGCGTTCACGCCACCTTGCCAGCGGCGTGCGCGGCTCGGTCGTGAGGCCGTAGAGCGACACGTGAGTGGGTGCCAGTTCGATGGTGTGCGCCACATCCCGGTCCCAATCACGATCGATCTCGGGAGGCAGGCCAAAGATCAAGTCGACCGATATGTTGCCGATGCCGCCGTCGCGCAGCATCGCCATCGCGGGGGCAACCTGCTCAGCGGCGTGCGTCCGATGCATCCACGCGAGCACGCCCGGATCATGACTCTGGACACCGAGCGATGCGCGATTGACGCCGGCCGCGACCCAGGTCGCCACGGCGTCGGGAGTGACGTCGTCGGGATTGACCTCGAGCGTGACCTCCGCGCCCATTGCCAGGGGGGCTTCTGCGGTGACGCTGCGAATCAACGCGCCGAGTGCGGCCGGTGACAGACGCGATGGCGTGCCACCGCCGAAATAGAGCGTCTGCAACGCCACCGGCAAACGGGTCGCCGGGCGCGCGCGCCATTCGGCAAGGATTGCGTCGACGAAACGCTGGTGCGGAACGCTGCGCCGTACCGCGATCGAAAAATCACAATACGAACAGCGGCGCGCGCAGAACGGGACGTGGACATAGAGATGCATGAGGGATCAAACGTAAGCAGACGGATCACACCGGCCCGTTCAACGTCGTTGGTAGCGGGAACCCGGGAGCTGTTCGACAAGACCGCCAAGCTCGAGGCCCAGCAGCGTGCCGAGGAGCTCTCCCACCGGAAGGCCCGACGAGAGCGCGACCTGGTCGAGGTGGCGCGGCTCGGTATCCAGGGCGCCGAACACCCGCGCCTCCGTGACACTCAGCGTGCATTCGGGCGACGCGGGCGCGCGTGCGCCTGACGTCGCGCCGAAGATCGCGAGCAAGTCCTCGGGGCCGAGCAATGGGGTCGCGCCGTCCCGAATCAAGCGGTTGGTGCCGCGGGAGGACTCACCAGTAATCGGGCCGGGAACCGCAAACACTTCGCGACCCTGCTCGAGCGCCATTGCGACGGTAATCATGGTGCCCGAGCCATCCGCGGCCTCCACCACCACCAACGCGCGCGCGAGGCCGCTGATCAGTCGGTTCCGACGGGGGAACGAGCCGGCGGTGGGCTCAGTGCCAGGCGGGTACTCACTGAGCAGCATGCCCAGGTGGGTCACTCGCCGAAACAGCGCAGCGTTACTTCGCGGATACACGATGTCGGCGCCTTGGCCCAGTACGCCGATGGTGGTACCCCCGGCGTCTAGCGCCGCAGCCTGGGCCACCGCGTCGAGACCCCGCGCCAGCCCGCTCACCACCACCACACCCGACGCACCAGCGGCTCCTCCCATCGTGGCTGCGACGCGTTCGCCGTACTGCGTGTGATCCCGACTGCCGACGATCGCCACCGCTGGTCGGTTGAAGATCGCGGGATCGCCGACCACATATACGGTGAGCGGCGGGTCGGGAATTGCCCGGAGGAGGACAGGATAGCCGGCGTCGGCGGGGGTCAGGACCTGCTGACCCACCGCGGACGCAGCGTGTTCGAGCTTGGCGCCATCGGAGGGCTCGAGACGGCCGATCGTGCGTGCAAGCGCATTTGGAATTCCGGCGACCTCCCGGACAGCACGATGCGGCGCCCGAAGAACGCCGCATGCCGATTCGAATTCGGAGAGCAGTGCGGCCATGCGGCGCGGGCCGAGCCCCACGATCGACGCCAGCGCGAGCCACGCGCTACGCTCGTCCGGGTCAACCGGGCGGGTGGCCACCATCGCTGGCGAGATCGTCGAAGAGTTCGGCATCGGTGCGCTCAGTGGTTCCCGCTTCGGTGTCGCGAACCGACTGTACGGCGGTCCACAGGGATTCCTTCAGGGCGTCAAGGCCAATGCCGGCCGCGCTCGAGATCGCGGTCGTGAACTGCACCTCGGGCGCGTCCACCGCCGGAGCGGGACTCTCGTCAGGGAGCAGGTCCCGCTTGGTCAGGATGAGCACGTGCGGGGTCTCGGCAAGCACCGGCGAGTACAACTGCACTTCGCGACGTAGCTGCTCAAAAACAGCTTGCGGATTCTCTGCGTCGACCGGGACCATGAACGCCAGCAAGCGGGTGCGCTCGACATGTTGGAGAAACTTGAGTCCGAGGCCCTTGCCGGCGTGGGCTCCCTCAATGATCCCGGGAATGTCCGCCACCACGAACGACCGCGATCCCGACAGTCCCACGACACCGAGGTTCGGTTCGAGCGTGGTGAATGGATAGTCCGCGATCTTGGGGCGAGCGGCACTCAAAACCGAGAGGAGGGTACTTTTTCCTGCGTTGGGTTCGCCGACCAGTCCCACATCGGCGATCAACTTGAGAACGAGCGAGAGACGACGCTCCTCGCCCGCGCGGCCGGGCTCACACTCCCGCGGCGCTTGATGGGTCGCCGTCGCGAACCGCGCATTGCCCCGGCCCCCGCCCCCACCGCGCGCCACCAACAACTCATCGCCCGCGTTGAGCACCTCACCGATGGTCTCACCGGTGTCGGCATCGGCGATCACCGTCCCCGGGGGGACGGGAAGGTGAATGTCGTCCGCACTGGCGCCGGTCCAAGTGCGCCCCTTGCCGTGCACCCCGTCGGCAGCCTTCCACGACGCGCGATAGCGATAGTCGAGCAGCGTCGACAGGTTGGGATTGGCGCGCACATACACCGACCCACCGTGCCCGCCGTCTCCGCCATCCGGACCACCCTTCGGCTTGAACTTGAACCGCGCGAACGACGATGCGCCGTCTCCACCCCGCCCTGCCTTGATTTCCACAGTGACCTGATCGACGAAGCTCACGAGAGAATGTTCCAGGCGTCCTGAACCTGTTCCCAGAGATCCTTGACCGCGGTCCAATGGTCGTGGGCGACGAGCGGATTGGCGATGCCGAGCACCGCCTCGACTTCGTCGAACGTGGCGCCGGCATTGAGCGCCCCACGGAGGTGGGAATGAAGCTGCCGCGGCGTGTCGAGCACGGCGGTCTGCACGATCACGCAAAACTCGCGCAACTTGAGTTCCAGTCCGGGCCGTGACAGCGTGCGGCCGTAACCCTCGGTGAGCATCCATGCATCGAGCGCTGGATGGAGCTCGGCAACGTTGCGGCGAAGTTTTGTGTAGTTATCGCCGTAAATCTCCCGGCAGGTGACTTCGCCGCGCGCTGTCCACTCGGCGTGCGCGTCGTAATTGATGTCGCTATCGCTGTTGATCGCCGGCACCCCGGCTGCCTTGCGCCACAGACCGGCTGCGATGAGGGTGCGGGGATACCCCACCATCAGCACCGACTGCAGGATGAGTTCGTCAACCCAAAGGCGTGGCACGCCAGCCTCGACGACGTCAGCGACCCGCTCACGCATGCCGGTTTCTTCACCCTGGGCGATCGCGGCGGCCAGCGCGACCAATGCCTCGGTGCGCTCGTCAAGCACGTTGCGCGGTTCTGCCATCGTGTCCTCCCTGAAGTCAACAGTAACGAAGGCAGCCCTGCACGTCCCACCCGCCCGTGATCTCTTCCCTGGTATTTCGGATCGGCGGCGCGATCCACCGATCGAGCCCGTCCACTGGCCAGTCGCCCTGAGGATCGACCTGAGCGGTTAGGTCTTGCAGCATGGCGACCAGCGCCAAGCCGGCGGCCTTCATGTCGCCGTCATCAACCTTGAGCGCCACGCCGAGTCCGAGTGAGGGCAACGCTGCACTGTACACCCCGCCTGCTCCGATCTTGACCGCGATCCGACTGGGCCAGGCCTGCATCAAGGCGGTATCGAGGCGGTCGGCGCCCGCAACCATGTACGGCTCCTGCATCATGGCATCGCGCACGAGGACCAGCGCCGGATCGGGGTCCGCACCCAGGCGCGCATATCCAGTCGCCATGCCTCGCAGTGGCAGTGCCACGGCTGCGGCGGTGCAACCATCCACGCCCCACGCCAGGTCGCCCCGCGGTGTGGCCGTCCACCGGGAGACGGTTGCCTCGACCCGATTCTGCACCGGATGACCACGCAGCTCGTACCCGTCGAGGGACCACCCCTCCATCACGGCCTGCGAGAGGAGCGACGCGTGCTTGCCCGAACAGTTGCTCCACAGCGGTGTCGGCGAGACGTCGACGCGGATCATGTCGTGCGCAAGGCGCGGGAGAAGCGACGGATGCCCACCGCATGCAAGCTGCTCCTCAATGATCCCCACCGCCTCCAACCAGCGGGCGCCGACCTCGCGGTGTATCAGCTCACCATTGTGCGACCCGCACGCAAGCGCGAGCATCTGCGTGTCGAGACCGAACCGATCAACACCGCCCGCTTCAACCAACGGGAGGAGCTGGAAGGGCTTGGAGGCGGAGCGCCAGAACGTGACGAGATCGGGATCGCCGGCCTCCGCCACGAGGTGTCCCGATGGGTCGACTACCGCCGCCGATATGCGATGACGGGACTCGACCAGGGGGCCGCGGGTGGTCACTACGGTAAGTTCCGGCATGAACGGCGAAGATACCCGGGGGCGGTCGCGCCCGTCATCCCTTTGCCGACAATATTGCAATGGCGTCAACACCCGGGAGCCCCGATGACCGACATTCTTGCCCCGCTCAGCCGTGACCGACTCCTTGAGATCCTCGGCGCCATGCGCAACGTCCAGGTGGCGGTGGTGGGCGACGTAATGCTCGACCGCTACTTGATTGGTGACGCCGATCGGGTCTCGCCCGAGGCACCGGTCCCGGTGGTCACGATGGAATCGGAAGTTGCCGTCCCCGGCGGCGCGGGCAACGTTGCCGCCAACATCGCAGCACTCGGCGCGTCGGCCGCGCTCGTCGCAGTCGTCGGCGAGGATAGCGCGGGCGACGCGCTCAGGGAGACTCTTGTCGCCCTCACCGTCGATACCAGTGGCATGCTGACCATTCCTGGGCGTCCGACAACCACCAAGACCCGAATCGTCGCGCAAGGGCAGCAGATTGTCCGGATCGATCGAGAGGTTACCAACCCCGTCCCCGATCGACATCGGGATGATCTCCACGCCGCAGCCCATCTGGCGATCGCCGAGGCCGACGTCGTTGTCGTCGAGGACTACGACAAGGGTGCGATCGACGCCGGCTTCGCCCGCGCACTCGTTGACTCGGCCACCGAGCAGGGCGTGCCCATCGTGGTGGACCCCAAACGCCGACACTTCTTCGACTATGCCGGCGCGACCGTCTTCAAGCCGAATCGCCGCGAGCTCGAAGCCGCGTTTGGCACACACTTCATGGGCGACGACGCCGACCTTGCCGCGGCCCGGGAGCGCCTCGCGGTCGACCACATGCTGCTCACCCTCGGCGCTGACGGCATGGCCCTGATTTCGGCGGGCGATGCGCTCCGCAGGACGCCGAGCAATGCGCGCGAGGTGTTCGATGTATCGGGAGCGGGCGACACTGTGACAGCGTGGCTTGGTGCGGCGCTTGGGACCGGGGCCGAGATCGGCGAAGCAGCATGGCTCGCAAATCTGGCGGCGGGAGTAAAAGTCGGGAAGCGGGGCACGGCGACGGTGTCACCCGACGAGATCCTGCAGGCGTGGGATGAGACGGTCGGAGACAAATAGTTTTCCACATTCTGATTTATCCACAACAGAATTACCGTGCGGATATGTCAGGAAACCACGATGGCCACGACTCGCTAAGGCGTCGTGGCCATCGTGTTTCCCGTTCCGAGCCAGCCCGGGAGGCTCCACTCACTGACTGACTCGGCGACCCTACGCCATCCAGC
The DNA here is from genome assembly GCA_039915685.1 of Gemmatimonadales bacterium. Taxonomy (GTDB): domain Bacteria; phylum Gemmatimonadota; class Gemmatimonadetes; order Gemmatimonadales; family GWC2-71-9; genus Palsa-1233. The sequence continues at coordinate 10,537 of JBDSMU010000033.1, forward strand.
GGGATGGTTCAGGCCGATGGGCGATGAGGGGCTCGAACCCCCGACCTCGCGCATGTGAGGCGCGCGCTCTAACCAACTGAGCTAATCGCCCGCGACTGATCGCGAGAGGATGATACTATCTCCCCTCTGCCCAAACAAGCTGACCCGATTCACTTTTCCGGCGATGGCCCCGGAGGGGTTCGAACCCTCGACCTTCAGATTATGAGTCCGCTGCTCTAACCACCTGAGCTACGGGGCCTAAGTTGTTACTTGACATCTACTTATACGGTGCAATTAAAGTGATTTGTTTTTCCACACTCCTGATCGGTATACCCCCGTCCCCATCCAATTCGCCCTGCTCGCCAAGCTACGACTACTTCTTCGGCCCGCGGACCGCCGCATAAAGTTCGAGGTGGGCGGTCGTCATGGCATCCAGCGAAAACCGGTCCCGCACTCGCTGCTTCCCTGCTCTGCCGAGTCGGTCTCGCAGCTCAGGGTCGTTGCCAAGTTGGCGCATCGCAGCGGCGAGAGCATCGACGTCGCGAATCGGCACTTCGAGTCCGGTCTCGCCATGGGTGTTCACCTCGCGGACGCCGGACGGCACCGCCGTGGTGATCACAGGCCTGCCCGCCGCCATCGCCTCGAGCAGGACCAGACCAAACATCTCCTCCACGCTCACCGAAGGCAGGACGAGGAAGTCCGCGTCGGCCATCCGGCGCGGCAGGTCGGCGTCGGGGTACTCCCCCCACCACTTCACCCGGTCAGCGATGGCGAGCGCGCGTGAGAGCGTCTCCAGGCGGTTGCGCTCCGGACCGGTGCCCACAATGTCGAGCCGGAGCTCCGGCACCTGCTCAAGGGCGCGGAGCAGGAACTCGAGTCCCTTGTACGCCACCAGGCGTCCGATGAACAGCGCACGGGGCGGGTTGCCAGGCGGGGGTGGCGGAACGACCTCCCATCGCCGTTCGTCGATCCCGAACGGTATGACATGCACCTTATGCTCGAATCCCCGCAGCTCCCGTGAAAGGGCGATGTGAGCCGAGCTCGGGACGATGATCGCCTCGGCACGGTGGAGGGCGTATCGCCCGGGGAGCTTATACAGGAAGCTCGGGTAATCGGCATGCTGGGTGACCACGAGCGGTGCCAGCGACGGCCGGAAGGCGTAGGCCACATCGGCCAGCGAATGGGGGTGGTGAAGGTGAATCACATCGGCCCGCGACCACGCGGCTGCGATGTAGGCGGGGGCGAGCTCCTGGCTGCCCATCGGTGCGAACGACCACGCGCGCTTCACCGAGGCGCGGCGTTTCTGTCCTGGCCTCGGGTCGCCGAACGCCGTGACCGCGACAACCTCCACCTCGTGGCCGCGCTCAGCGATCGTTTCGGCGAGTCCCTGGACCACGCGTTCCATGCCACCGGAGCGCGGCCAGTAGTATTTCGCGAGCTGGAGGATGCGCATGGGGTGGAAGTTAACGGCGGCCCCCGCATCTTTGTCGGGTGAAGATCTTCATTCTCGCCCCAGACCCACCGCCGCGTGGCGTCTTGCAAGCCCTGACCACACTGGGCGTAGAGCCGACCGTGGCGATGGTCCGCACCGAGTCGATGAGCGAGGGTGGCGTGCACTATCTACATGTCACAGCGCGTGGGCAGACCAGCGACCCGATGGACCTGCGCTGGGCGCGCAAGGCACTGCGCGGCGCGATAATGCATTCCGAGCCGGCGCTGCTCCACATTGTGGGCGACCCGTGGACCCCCACCGCGGAAGCGGGGGCGTCGGCCGCCCGTGACCTGAAGCTGCCGTATGTGCTGGTCGGCACGTCGAGCGTAGGCGGGCCCGGGGGGATAACGGCCCGTTGGCAGTCGAAGCGAGTCCGGGAGGGTGCGTCCGCACTCGGCGGTATCACCCGGCCCGCGCTCGATCATCTCGTTGGCGGTGCAACCGACCGTCCGGTGGGGGTGGTGCCGCCCGGTGGCTTCGTGATTCCCGAGAAGCTTCGTCGTCGTCGCCATGCGATCCCAACCTTCGCGGCAGCCGGTCGGTTGATCCGGGAACGCGGCATCGATCTCTTCCTCGACGCCTTGGGGACGACCTTCGGCAACTGGCAGCTGAAGATGATCGGCACGGGGCCGGAGCAGGAGGCTCTTGAAGCGCACGCACAACGGCTCGGACTGTCAGGACGCATCGAATGGCTTGGCGCGGTGCCCCGTGAGACCCTGGCCGGGTTGTGGCCCACCGTCGACGCCCTCGTGGCGCCGTCACGCGTCACCCCCACGTGGGTCGAGCCCCACGGGCAGATCATCCTCGAAGCGATGGCGCATGGCGTGGCGCCGATTGTCTCGCGATCGGGAGCGCTCCCCGACATCGTCGGTGATGCGGGAGTGGTGCTCGAGGCCGACGACATCGAAACGCTAGCGGCGGCACTGCAGGGTGTGGTCGATGCCCCCCACCGCGCGATCGCCCTGGGCGACGCTGCGCGATTGCGGGTCCTTGAACGGTATGGGGATGTGGCGATCGCCGAGCGACTCGTGGTGCTCTGGCGCAAGGCGCTGAGCCCACACTGACTCAGCGGGTGCGTGAATCTCCGAAATAGTCCAGGTACCAGTCGACGAATCGCCCGACCCCTTGTCGAATCGGCGTGGCGGGGTGGAAACCAGCGTCGCGCTCCAGATCATCGACATCGGCGAACGTCGCAGGCACGTCGCCCATCTGCATCGGCAGATAGTTCTTCACCGCCACCTGCCCGAGGGCATCCTCCAGCGCGCCGATCATGTCCATCAGCTCGACCGGTGCGCTGTTTCCGATATTGTAGAGCCGGTACGGCGCGCTGCTTGTGCCTGGATCCGGCGCGTCGCTGTCCCACCCGGCGTTCGGCGCGGCGGTCCGGTCTGAAATCCGAATGACGCCTTCGACAATGTCGTCGATATAGGTGAAGTCGCGGCGCATCTGCCCATTGTTGAACACGTCGATCGGACGCCCCTCGAGAATCGCCTTGGTGAAGAGAAACAGCGCCATGTCCGGGCGTCCCCACGGTCCGTACACCGTAAAGAAGCGCAGGCCCGTGGTCGGAAGGCCATACAGGTGGCTGTACGAATGCGCCATCAACTCATTCGCCTTCTTCGTCGCACCGTAGAGCGACACCGGATGATCGACGCCCTTGTGCACCGTGAATGGCATCGCAGTGTTGCAGCCGTACACGGACGAGGTCGACGCGTAGGTGAGGTGCTCACAACCGTTGTGTCGACATCCCTCAAGGATGTGGAGATATCCGGTGATGTTACTGTCGATGTACACGTGCGGATTCGTCACCGAGTGGCGGACGCCCGCCTGTGCGGCCAGGTGGATCACCCGGGGAAATCGATGTTCGGCGAAGAGGCCGTCGACGGCGGTGCGATCCTCGAGAGCAATGCGGTGCAACCGGAATCCCGGAAAACGCTCGAGCCGCTTCACCCGTGCTTCCTTGAGTGCCGGATCGTAGTACGGATTCACGTTGTCGAGGCCGACCACCTCGTCACCCCGCTCGAGCAGCTTCTGCGCGACGTGATAGCCGATGAAGCCCGCCGCCCCGGTCACCAGTGTTGCCATTCAGTCCTCTTGCCGTGAAGTGTCGCCGTCGCCGGTGCCCACCGCACCCTGGACATCGAGCCCTTCGCGACGGAGCTGCTCGGCCCGCCACGGTTCGAGTCGCACCACCACTGCAAGACGCTCGCCAGCCATCGCCTGCTGCAGCACGTCCCCCTCGCGATGGAGGAAACCGAGCCGCTTTCCATCCGAGGGGTCGAGCAGGACTCGCACTGCCGGACGCATCGCCTCGGCGCGACCCCGCAGCTCGGCCTTGAGGGGGTGGAGGCCGTCGGTGTGCATCGTGCTGGTGAAGATCGCGCCCGGGTAGCGGTCGCGCGCCATCAACGCGAACTCGGTCGGATCATCCAACGCATCGAGCTTGTTGAAGACGATCATCTGCGGACGTTCGCCGAGACCGAGTTCATTGAGCACTGCCTGCACCGTCTCGAGATGGTCCTCCCATTCGGGATGCGACGCATCACAGATGTGCAGCAGAATGTCGCTGTGCCCAACTTCCTCCAGCGTCGCTCGGAACGACGCCACCAGGTGGTGGGGCAGCTTGCGGATGAACCCGACTGTGTCACTCATCCGAACGCGCAACAGGTCGCCGAGCTCGACCTCGCGGGTGAGCGTGTCAAGGGTCGCGAAGAGTCGATCCTCGACCAGGATCGCGTGCTCGCCCGAGAGCCCCCGCAGCACGCTCGACTTGCCGGCGTTGGTATATCCAACGAGCGCCGCGGTGAGCATGGGTGTGCGCCCGGCGCGGATCGTTTCCCGATGGCGCTCCACGTCGGCCAGCTTGTCGCGCAACAGCGCGATCTTGTTGCGGATCATCCGCCGGTCGGTCTCGAGCTGCGTCTCGCCCGGCCCGCGAAGGCCGATGCCACCCCGGATACGCGACAGGTGGGTCCACATCCTGGTGAGACGCGGCAGCAAGTACTGGAGCTGTGCGAGCTCCACCTGCAGCTTTGCCTCATGGGTGCGGGCCCGCGTGGCAAAGATGTCGAGAATGATCTCGGCGCGGTCCATCACTCGGGTGCTGAGCAGTTCCTCGAGCGATTGGCCCTGCGCCGGCGACAATTCCTCATCGAAGACCACGAGCGTGGCATTTGTTTCCCCCACGAGCTGCCGCAACTCCTCGACCTTGCCCTCGCCGATGAGCGTATGCGCGTTGGACGATGCGAGTTGCTGGTGCAGCCGCCCCACGACCTCGGCTCCCGCGGTGTCAACCAGGCGGGCGAGTTCCTCGAGGTGCTCGTCGATCTTCTGCGCGTCGGGCGTCCCCTTGCGGGGCGCCGCCACGAGGACCACGCGCTCGCGCGGCGGGACAACGTCGATCAAGTTGCGAATGCTGCCTTCTCCCGCTTGATGATTGTGGCGCGCGGCGTCCGCCGCACGGAATGATCAGGGTGCGCCGTGCTCGACCCACCATTGGAGGCGTTCGGCGATTCGCCGCTCGTGCCCGAAGGTGCCTGGCTCGTAGAAAACGGCTCCCTGCAGCGAATCGGGCAGGTATTGTTGCGCAACGTACCCAGACGCCTCGTCGTGCGCATACCGGTACCCCGCGCCGTACCCCAGTTCTTTCATCAGGGCAGTTGGCGCGTTGCGGATCGGCAGCGGCACCGTCGCAGCCGGTGTCTCCGCAGCGGCCGCGCTCGCCGCCTTCCAGGCGACATAGACGCGATTCGATTTCGGAGCCGTGGCGAGATACACAACGGCCTCGGCGATGGCCAGCTCTCCCTCGGGGGCGCCGAGAAAATGAAAGGCGTCGCGGGCGGCCAATGCCACGCGAAGGGCCTCCGGGTCGGCGAGGCCGACATCCTCGCTCGCCATGCGCACCACGCGTCGCGCCACGAACATCGGGTCCTCACCGCCCTGCAATATGCGCGCGAGCCAATACAGGGATCCCTGCGGATCGCTCCCGCGGACCGCCTTGTGCAGCGCAGAGATGAGGTCGTAGTGCGCCTCCCGATTCTTGTCGAACACGGCGAGGCGCTGCGCGAGAGTCTCGAGGGCGAGTTCTCTGGTGATGACGCCGCCGGCCCCGACGTGCTGCGCGGCCGCCTCGAGCACCGACAGCGCCCGGCGGGCATCACCGTCGCTCGACGCGGCAAGGGTGTCCCGGGCAGCGTCCGCCATGACGAGATGCATGGACCCGAGACCACGATCGGCGTCGGTGAGGGCGCGGTCGATCAGTCGCCGGAGGTCTTGTTGGCCAAGCGATTGGAGCACCCACACCCGGGTCCGCGATAGCAGCGCACCATTCAGCTCGAACGAGGGGTTCTCCGTCGTGGCGCCGATCAACGTGACAACGCCCTGTTCGACAGCGGGCAGGAAGGCGTCCTGCTGCGCGCGATTGAAGCGATGAATCTCGTCACAGAACAGGATCGTGCCCCGGCCCAGGCGTTGCCGATCCTCCGCCTCTCGCAGGATCTCCCGCACCCTCGGCACGCCTTCCGACACCGCGCTGAAGGGGACGAATGCCCGGGCGGTGTGGGCGGCCACCACCCTCGCCAGCGTGGTCTTCCCGGTGCCGGGCGGACCCCAGAGAATGATGCTGCCGACGTCGCCGCGACGTATGGAATCACCCAGCGGTTTCCCCGACGCGAGCAAGTGTTCCTGTCCGACCACCTCGTCGAGTGTTCGCGGACGGAGGCGCGCAGCAAGTGGTTCGGGCAGTGCGAACAGCGACGGCTCGCGGCTCACCGAACGCCGAAGTCCCGGTCCGAGAATGACAGCGGCACGGCGCCGGATCCCCGTCGCACCTGTCCGGCGATCGCGGGGTAGGTGGCGCCTGCGCCGTCCAGGCGCAGCGCGCGCACCGAAGAGTTCGATCCCAGCGGGTAGTATCCGATGAAAATCCCGCGGCTCCCGGTCGGCACCCGCGCATCGCATCGCGGGCCGGTCGAACCCTCGACGCGATTGACCAATATGCAGAGGTCGCCGGATGTCCGGTTGGTGATGAGCGGTGCCACAAAGCGATCCCGATCGGCATCGGCTACGAGCTCGACCCGGGCGCGTGCGAGTGGCCACGATGGGAACGCGATGCGGGCGGTGCGGTCAATGGCGGCCGCAGCCGGGGTCACGCTGCGATTCGGCGCAACCTCCCAGCGCATGGCGCGTTCGCGACGCGTCAGTCGCACGGAATGCGTGGCCCCGGGGGCAAGCGCGACAACGTCACGTGACGGCAGCGTGACACTCGCCGTCGTGGCAAGACGATTGATGACCTCGACCGTGGGATGGGCCCAGAGCCACCACAATCCGGCGAACACGATCACGGCGCCGGCGATCAGCGCAATCGGGGCGGGCCGAGCGCCGCGGCGCTTCGCATGCGACGACCGAAAAGACGGCGGCGGCGCATCGGCGTCCGTCACCGACACGGCGTCGGGCACCACGACCGGATCGGGTGGCGGCGGTGTCTGCGGATGCGTTTCGCCGTCCGACTTGGCTCGCCAACGCGAGTCGTCGATCGCGTCGGTCGGCGATGCGACCAGAAGCGATCCGTCGGTACCACAGTACTGCGTGGAATCGGGATAGATGCGACCGCACTGCGGGCACTGCTTCATCGCTCCCTCCATCAGGCGAGGTGTTCACGTCCCGGTCCACTGCACGGTGAGACGGCTGCGGGCGCCGTTGCCACACCGCAGGCAGCCGACGGTCAGTCCGCGCTGCGGCCGCGCGTCTCCGCCAGATGCAGCAGGGCCGCCCGGTTGTTCGCCTCGGGGTGATCCAGGACGTGATCAAGAAGCGCGGCGAGTAGGCGGCCGAGGTCGGGGCCGGGCGTGGCGAGGCGGGCCTGCACAAGGTCGTCGCCCGTCAGGGCCAGCGCGCTGCGCGATGTGGCGTCGCCGCGCGAACGCGTGGCGGACACCTCGGCGCGCCAGTCGCCCCCTCCACCCGCGAGCGCGGTGAGTTGCATCAAGTCGTCCGCTGCTGGGCCGACCCCGGCGAGCCACCGGCGCACGTCGCGCGAAGCGGCAGTCGGCGGCGTTGCGGGTCCACGGTCGACCAATCGCCCCCGCAGGATTTCCGCCCCGCTCATCCGGAGGCGCCGCAGAATCGGTTCTACCGGCCGCCGCCACGCCGCGAGGGACAATACCGGGTCGCGCGGCAAGGTGCGGAGCGGCAGCACCTCATCCGCGTCCAGCCACACCGCCGCCACGCCTGCATCCTCCCAGAGGGCGGCAAGGGTGGCCGGCTCCGCCGCGGTCGCGATGCCCTTCACCCATTCGTCGCGCACCCGTTCCGCAGAGAGATGGTGCGTGGACGCCGCCTCGCTCTGGGCAGCCGCGAAGGTGTCGGGATCGATCACGAAATCAAACCGTGCTGCGAACCGCAGTGCGCGGAAGATTCGCAACCGGTCCTCGCGAAATCGGTCGGGTGGGTGCCCGACCGCCCGCACGACCCGGAGGGCAAGGTCGCCGCGGCCGTTGAACGGATCCTTGAAGGTCTCGTGAAGCGGGTGATAGGCGATCGCATTGATCGTGAAGTCACGGCGGGCAAGGTCATCATCCAGCGAAACACCGAACGCCACCACGGCATGCCGGCCATCCGTCGTGACGTCGCGGCGAAATGTGGTGACTTCGTGGAGCGTGCCGTCGTCGTCGAGCACGCCCACGGTTCCGTGCTCGATCCCGACCGGCACGGTGCGCCGAAAGAGCCGGCGCACCTCTGCTGGCAAGGCCGCCGTGGCAAGATCAACGTCCTGCTGCGGATTGCCAAGCAGCGCATCCCGAACGGCGCCGCCGACACACCACGTCTCGTGCCCCGCCGCCTCGAGCTGGCGCAGGATATCGACCACCGGCGGCGGGACGTCCATCGTGCGGCGCCCGAGGTCAGCGCCCAAGCGCCCCACCTGTCACGATCAACCGCACAGCACACTGCCGCCGTTCACGTTGAGGATCTCGCCGGTAACATGCCGGGCGAGATCGGAAAGGAGAAAGAGGACCGGTCCCGCGATGTCGGCGGCGGTCGCGATCCGTTGCAGCGGAATCGTCGATACAACGCGCTCGCGCTTGGTGCCCTCGAAGGCGCTGGCGGACATCTCCGTGTCGACCCACCCGGGCGCTACGCAATTGACCGTGATGCGCGGCGCATACTCGATCGCGAGACTCTTCACCAGCGCACCAATTGCACCCTTCGTGGCTGCATAGTCGGCGCGAAACGCCTCGCCACGCTGTCCCGCCGTGCTGCCGATCATCACGATTCGGCCGTCTGATTCCATCAGCCCGAGCGCGGCACGGGTCGAGTGAAAGACGCCGTCGAGATTGTTCCGCATCGTGTCGCGCCACCGTTCGGGTTCCATCGCGTGGAGCGGTGTTTCGAAGCCCGGCCACACGCCATGATTGGCGACGAAGCCGTCGAGGCCACCGAACGCGGCCTTGACCTCGGCGAAGATCTGGTGGACGCGATTTGCATCGGCGAGGTCGCCGCCACCGACGTACGCTCGACGCCCGAGGCGCCGGATTTCCCGGGCCACCGCCTCTGCATCAGCGCGGCGGGTGCGATAGGTGACGCCGACATCGGCGCCGGCCTGGGCGCAGAGCATCGCGACCGCCCGCCCGATTCCGCGCGATCCACCCGTGACCAGTACCCGCTGCCCAGCGAGCGAGATCATGCCGCGAACTCAGACGTCAGGATGTCGGCAATCTGGTGCTGGATCGCTAGCTGCAGCTCCTGCACTCGGGCTGTCCCGCGTGACGCCACCACGAATGCATGGTCGACACAGCCGGCTAGCTCGCCGCCGTCACCGCCAAGCAGTGCCACCACCGTCACCGCCATCGCCCTGGCTTGCTGCGCCGCGCGCACCAGGTTCGCACTGTTCCCCGATGTGCTGTGCAGCACCAAGGTGTCCCCCGGACGGGCCAGGGCCTCCACTTGCCGTGCAAACACCTCCTCGAAGCCGAGGTCATTGGCGGCAGCGGTGAGCAGCGAGGTATCGGTAGTCAGCGCCATTGCGCGCAGGGCCCGCCGGTGCGTCGCGTGAAATCGAACCACATACTCAGTCGCAATGTGCTGCGCGTCGGCGGCAGACCCGCCATTGCCGGCAAAGAAGAGAGTTCCTCCCCGCTCCAGTGTCCTGCGCATCGCGGCCACCGCGGGAGCGAGGGCGTCCACGTCGGCGGCCACGTTGGCCGCGTCGCGGGCAAGCGCGCGCAGTCCGGCGGCGATCCGCTCGGTGTCGCTCATTCATCCCCCAGCATGTTGCGCATGCGTCGCCAGATCGAACGCGCCACCGGCAGCGGATCGACCTCGTAAAGCGCCCGGTCCTCGATGATGGCGCGCGGATTGGTGTCGAGCATCATCACCGCCTGGTCCCCCCCGTCCTGCTCGGTGAGCCAATCGAGTGCCGTCGCGATACATCGTTCATCCCCATGGTTGTCGCCCGCCAGAATATCCGCCAATCCATGGCGTACCAGGTCGCGGGCCCGTTCTGCTCGGCTGCCCTCTGCGGTGAGCGTGGTGGCATCCACCTGCATGATGGTCCCCACTTCGCGCCAGGTACGCACGGTGTCAACGGTACACGATGAGTATCGCTCCGGATGCGCCAGCACGGGGATCAGGCCATGGTCGGTGACATCGGCAAGCGCACGCGCCACGATTTCGGCCGGCACCATCCTCGCGAACTCCACCAGCAGATAGCGCGAACCGGCGATGGTCAAGTGCCGCTCAGCGACCTCGTGGGGGACGGGACGGTCGAGCATCAACTCCACGCCGCGGTGGAGGGTGATTTCCTTGGGGCACACCGGTCGCAGCGCATCCCACGCCGTTTCGTACGCCAAGGGGAAGCCTGCCGGCACCTGCGATGCAAGGAGATGCGGCGTGCAGGCCACGTGGGTCACCCCGCGATCCGCAAAGTGCCTGAGCACCCGCGCCGACTGCTGCACCGATTTTGCGCCGTCGTCGACGCCGGGCAGGATGTGTGAATGCAGGTCTATCACGCTGCGAGTTCACGCAGGGCCCGCGCCTCGACGGCCAGCGACGCCGGGTCGCGCTCTCCGGCCGCGAGCAGCGCGAGTGTGATCAGCGCATCGGCCGCGAGGAGATCGAGCGCGGCGTCGCGTGACGTCGCGCCACTGGCGGTGGTGAGCGCCGCGTTGGCGGCGATCGCCAGGCGACGCGGCATTGCGTTGGGCCCGGTGTGGCGGAAGAAATGATCGGCGCGCTCGCGCAGCCGTACCGGTGCGCCATCGGTGTGTTGCGCGAACCACTCATCGTCGGTCATGGCGCCTGCAGCCACTCCTGCACCACGGCCGAGAGCGCAGGGGCGACCGTTTCCTCGATGCTGGCCACACCGAGCGACCCGCTCGCGAATCCCGGCTTGCCGCCCCCCCGCCCGTCCCACCGCGATGCAAGGTGTTTCATGAGCCGGTTGGCGTCGCGCCCGCGCGCGGCAAGGCTGGGCGTCACGGCGATGGTGAGTGCGGTGGGCAGCGACCGGTTGAACAGGACCAGGATCGCATCGCCCTGCGCCGACACGATGAACTCGTCCGCAACTTTTCCAAGCTCACCACGATCCTCGGCCACCGTGCTGGCGATGCGCAGGTTGACGTCTCCGAGCTGATGGTCGATGGCGTCCCCAGACGCGCCGCCGCGCAGCGCTTCCTGCAATCGCGCGTCGAGCCGGTCCCGTTCGGCCAACAAGGCGTCAATCCTGCGCTCAAGGTGCTCTGGCTGAGCCTTGAGGAGCGTACCGAGTGTCGCGAGCCGGTTCTCCAACGCACGGACCGCATCCAGCGCGCCCCGGCCGGTCACCGCCTCGACTCGCCGCACGCCTGCTGCCACGCCACCCTGCGCCGTGAATCGGAAGAGTCCTACCTCGCCGGCGGTCCGCACATGCGTGCCACCACACAGCTCGATCGAATCGCCGATGGTCACCACGCGCACCAGGTCGCCGTACTTGTCGGCGAAGAATGCCATGGCTCCGCGGGCGAGCGCATCGGGAAGTGCCAATTCTTCGGTGTCCACCGGCGCATTGTCAAGCACGAGCGCGTTGATCGACGCCTCGATCTCGTCCAACTCCGCGGCGTCGATCGGACCGTGATGCGAGAAGTCAAAACGCAGGCGAGCCGGCTCGACCAGCGAGCCCTGTTGTCTGACATGCTCACCGAGCGCGCGCCGGAGCACGAGATGGGCAAGATGCGTCGCTGAGTGGTTCCGGGCGATGTCTCCCCGTCGCACCGCATCGACGGATGCGACCGCCGAACCACCCGGAGTGCCGTCACCACGGAACCGTCCGACCAGGCGCTGTCCCGTCGCGGCGTCCCTCATGACGTCAGTGACATCGAACTCCCAACCGTCGCCCCGCACGACGCCAGTGTCCGCCACCTGGCCACCAGACGTCGCGTAGAACGGCGAATTGCGCAGCACCAGCACGCCGTGCTCGATGTCTGCACCGATCACCGCTGTCTCGGCGTCAAGATCACTGTAGCCGATGAAACGGCTAGTGTCCTCGTCAGTGCCCGCCACGTGAATGCGCACGCCGCCCGCGTCCTCGCCAGGACGGTGTCGAGCCGCTCGGCTGCGTTCGCGTTGGCCGGTCATCGCGCGATCGAACCCCGCGATGTCGACCGCGACGCCGTGCTCGGCCGCGATCAACTCGGTGAGGTCCATCGGGAAACCGAAGGTGTCGAAGAGCTGGAACGCCTCGTCGCCGCTGATCATTGCAGACCCTTCGGCGAAGATCGTGTCGAGCCGGGAAAGCCCCGCGCCGATGGTGTCGAGGAACCGCTCCTCTTCACGACGTACGATCCCCGTGATGTACTCCTGCTTCTCGACGAGCTGGGGGTAGGCCTCACCCATGAGCTGCACAACAGTCGGAATCAACTCGACAACGGTCGGCGCGCGCCGTCCGAGCAACCACGCATGGCGGACCGCGCGTCGGAGTATCCGCCGCAGCACGAAGCCGCGGCCCTCGTTACTCGGGTAGACACCATCGATCAGCAGAAACGCCACCGCCCGCGCGTGGTCGGCCAGCACACGGTACGAGATGCCGGCGCCGGCGGGACCGCCGGGATAGGGCGTGGCCACCAACTGCGCGACGTCCCTGATCAACGGCATGAAGAGGTCAGTATGGAAATTGTCGTCCTTGCCCTGCATCACCGCCGTGATGCGTTCGAGGCCTGCGCCGGTGTCGACGCTCGGCTTCGGGAGCAGGGTCAGCGTGCCGTCTGCCGACCGGTCGAACTGCATGAACACCAGATTCCAGATCTCCAGGAACCGGCCCGCCTCGGTCGCGGCCTCGAACTCGGCGCGCGACATCTTGGCCGGCTTCATGCCAGGTTGCCACTCGAGGTCGACGAATATCTCCGACGACGGTCCGCACGGACCGGTGTCGCCCATCTGCCAGAAATTGTCTGCGTCGCCCAACCCGAAAATCTGGTCGTCGGAAAGGCTCGACAGTTCGCGCCAGAGTGCGCGCGCTTCGTCGTCGGTTTCGTGGACGGTAACGCGAAGGCGATCGGGTTCGATGCCGAGCCATGCGGGGTCGGTGACGAACTCCCAGGCGTAGGCGATGGCATCGCGCTTGAAGTAATCGCCGAAGCTGAAATTGCCGAGCATCTCGAAGAAGGTGTGGTGCCGTCGGGTCAGGCCAACCTGCTCGAGGTCGTTGTGCTTCCCGCCAGCTCGCACGCACTTCTGGCAGGTCGCCGCGCGATCGTAGGGGCGCGGCTCCTGGCCGAGGAAAGTTCGCTTGAACTGCACCATCCCGGCATTGGTGAACAGGAGCGTCGGGTCGTCGGCGGGAACGAGCGTCGAGGAAGGCACCTGGGTGTGCCCCCGGTCGACGAAATAGTCGAGAAAACGACGACGAACCTCGGCAGCATGCATCCCGCGAATCTAACCAGAACCACGCGGCTGCCGGGACTATTCGTCGTGCTGCATCCCGGCGAGGACGGTATCGATCACCTGACGCGCATCACTGCCGCTGAATCCGCGCCGAGCGAGGTAGGCGCTGAGCCGACGACGCCGCGTCTCGGAGGGCAATCCGGCGAGCTGGCCGGCGCGCTTGACGGCCAGCGCACGGGGCTGCGCGAGTGGGTCGTCGTCGTCGGTGGGGATCGCGGCGACGGATCGCGCGATCGTCTCGTCGGCAATTCCCAGCGACCGAAGATCGTGGCGGAGACGCACCGGTCCGCGTCCCCGAACCGACCGGGTGGCGACATACTGGTAGGCGAACGCCTCGTCGTCCAGCAGGCCAAGGCGTTCGAGGCGGGCCGTCGAAGCGGCGACCGAGTCTGCCGTGTGCCCCTTCCGCTCAAGCTTGCGCTGCAGTTCCTGACGCGCATGGGCTCGGCGCTCCAGCGACCGGAGGCCGGCGCGGAACGCACCCTCTTCGTCGGCGGCCCGGTCGAGACGCTCCATTTGGGCACCGGTCAGGGACGCGCCAGCGATCAGTGCCAGCTCGGTGACCACCTCCGCCGGCACCGTCCAGGCCGGGCGCCCGCCGACCACCACCCGGGTGCTGCCCGGGCGACGGGCGTCGGGCACCAGTCCCTCGATGATCATTCGCCGTCGTCCTCCTCAGGCGGGACGGTGACGTTCGTGATCCCGAGCGAATCTTTGACCTTGGCCTCGATCTCGGTGAGCAACGCGGGATTGTCCTTGAGGAAAAGCTTCGCGTTCTCACGGCCCTGACCGATGCGCTGGTCGCCGTAGGAATACCACGCGCCCGACTTCTGGATGATCGACGCTTCGGAGGCGAGGTCCACGACCAGACCAGAGTGCGAGATCCCTTCATCGAACATCACGTCGAATTCCGCCTGCTTGAACGGCGGTGCAACCTTGTTCTTCACCACCTTGACGCGCACCCTCGAGCCGATCACGGCTTCGCGCTCCTTCACCGGCCCAATGCGGCGGATGTCAAGCCGCAGCGACGCGTAGAACTTGAGCGCCTTGCCACCTGTGGTGGTCTCGGGATTCCCGAACATCACGCCGATCTTCTCACGCAGCTGGTTGATAAACACCACCGAACAGTTGGTGCGGTTGATGGCGCCCGCCAGCTTGCGCAACGCCTGACTCATGAGACGCGCCTGAAGCCCCATGTGCGAGTCGCCCATCTCGCCCTCGATCTCTGCCTTGGGCACCAAGGCAGCGACGGAGTCGATCACGACGAGGTCGACCGCGCCCGAGCGCACCAGAATCTCGACGATTTCGAGGGCCTGCTCGCCGGTGTCGGGCTGCGACACCAGCAGGTTCTCGACGTCGACCCCAAGCTTGCGGGCATACTCGATGTCGAGCGCGTGCTCTGCGTCAACAAACGCAGCCACCCCGCCGGCCGCCTGGACGTTGGCGACGAGGTGGAGGCAGAGCGTGGTTTTTCCCGACGATTCCGGGCCGTAGATCTCGGTGATCCTGCCGCGCGGTACGCCACCGATGCCGGTGGCTGCGTCGAGGTTGATCGCCCCGGTGGAGATCGCGGCTACCCGCACCCGTGGGGCATCGGACCCCATACGCATGATGGACCCCTTGCCGAGTTGCTTCTCGATTTGGGCGATGGCAAGGTTTAGCGCCTTGCGCTTGTCCGCCTCAAGGCGGGATTCGTCGACGGCCATGGGATGTCTCTCTGCTGGGGAAGTGGCTGAATTCACGTCACAAACCGACTGGCAAATAACTTAATACCGAACACATTCCGAAACAATAGTCTACAAGTGTAGTGTTTTGCTTCATGTTACCGCCATCCTGGTCGCCAGGCGTCCTCGATGTGGCGAAGCTGACATCGGGGGAGCGGGCCACTCATCGCCACCACATCAAAACGGTAGATGTCGCCGGCGGCCCCGTGTCGCAGGATCCAGCTCCAGGCGACTCGCTCGATGACTCGACGCTTGCGCTGACCAACGGCCGACTCGGGGGCACCGAACGCCGGACCACTCCGCCATTTCACTTCGATGAACGCGACCAACGACCCCTGACGCGCGATGATGTCGAGGTCGTGGCGTCCCATCGGATAGCGTCGAGCCAAGACCGACCAGCCGTCCTCGGCCAGCCAATCGGCGGCACGGGTTTCGGCTTCGAGGCCGTCACGGTGACGGGGGTCAGTCCAGAGGTCGGGAGGGAGGCGAAGGGTCGACACGCCACCATCATCGCACTCTGGTGGCAGGGGCGTGACCCGGAATCGTGCGGACTGGGGCGGAGAAAACGCTAGACGTACTCGTCGAGCTGGTGCAAGCCGACCGCCACATCCCTTGGTTTCGATCCGTTGGGGGGGCCGAGGATCCCGGCGTCGTGCAACTGGTCGATGATGCGGGCGGCGCGACCGTAGCCGATGCCAAGGCGGCGCTGCAACAACGACGTGGAGCCGCCCTGGTGCTGGACGCATGTCTCGGCTGCCTGCCGGAAAAGGGGGTCTCGAGCCCCTCCGTCCGCGGCTCCGCCCGTCTCTCCCTCGCTCGGTTGACTGCGCACCAGCTCGAGGATGTCAGGTTCGTTGCCCGGGCCATCGGTCGGCCCATCCCGGCGGGCCACGTACCACGCCATCACCCGTTCCGTCTCCTCGGTCGAGATATACGCGCCCTGGATGCGCTGCGGCTCGTTGCGTCCGGGCGGCAGGAAGAGCATGTCGCCGTTCCCGAGGAGCGCCTCGGCGCCGTTCTGGTCGAGGATGGTGCGAGAGTCGACCTTGCTCGCCACCCGGAATCCGATCCGGCTGGGGAAATTCGCCTTGATGAGGCCGGTGAGGACGTTCACGCTCGGCCGCTGGGTTGCCAGGATGAGGTGAATGCCGATCGCGCGCGCCTTCTGCGCCAGCATCGCCAGAGGCGTCTCGACCTCGGACTGCACTGTCATCATCAGGTCGGCAAGTTCATCCACGATCAGCACGATCATCGGCAGCTCGCCTTCCGTGTATTCCTCGGTCCACTGCTCCCCGAGCGGGGTGTCGGCGAGTTCGCGCGACACGGTGGTGAGGGTTGGGCGCCCATCAGGCGGGTTCTTCAGCGGCTTCCCGTCGCGAACCTTTCGGTTGAAGTCGGCGAGTTGACGGGCCCCATTGGCGTGCAGCAGCTTGTAGCGGCGGTTCATCTCGAAGACGGCGTACTTGAGAACCTGCGCTGCCTCTTGGTTGTCAGTCACGACCTTGTGCCGCATGTGTGGCAGGTCGTTGTACATCGAAAGCTCGACCATCTTCGGGTCGACCATCAGCAGGCGCAGTTCGCGCGGAGAATACCGGTAGATCAGCGACGTGATGATGGTGTTGATCGCGACCGATTTACCCGAACCCGTGGCGCCCGCGACGAGCAGGTGCGGCATCTTCGCCAGATCGCCCACCACCGGCCGTCCCTGGACATCGCGTCCGAGTGCGATCGGCAGCACCGCGGTGGAACTACGCCACGCCTCGCTGGCGATGAGTTCGCGGATGGTGACCATGCGCGGATTGGGGTTGGCGATCTCGACGCCGACCGCGCCCCGGCCGGGGATGGGAGCCACCCGCAGCGACGTCGCGCGCATCGTGATCGCAAGGTCGTCGGCGAGTGCCACGATTCGGCCAGCCTTGACGCCCGCCGCCGGAACGACCTCGAACTGGCTCACGCTTGGGCCAGAGGTGATGCCGGCAAGCGAACCCTCGACCTTGAACGTCTTGAGCGTCGCGAGGAGGAGGTCGCCGAGTCGCTGCAACTCGGCTTCGTCAGCGTCGCCACTAATGTGCGTCGAGAGGTCGAGCAGATCGAGCGGCGGCAGCGCATCATCATCGGGACGCGGCACTTTCGCTGTGCCGGTGAGGTGGCGGAGTGCCCGCTTCGCGCGCGCGAGGGGTGGCACGGTCGCATCGTCGGCAACGTCGTCAACGTCGAAATCGACATCGTCATCGTCATCGTCCGCCATCCGCTCGATGACGGGCACGAGCACGGACACTCGGCGCGGCGAGGTATCCGGCTCCGCCATCTCCGCCTGGCCACCCTCGAAGCGGTGCAACGGGTGCCACCGAAGCGTGCCGAGGGTGACCCCGGTGAGCGCCGCGAATCCGGCGAGCAGGCCACCGGCCGGACCGATGGTGTCGAGCGCGACCCGGGCGAGAAATCCTGGCAGCCAGCCGGTGAGCCGCGCATCCCAGCTCCACGCTTCGGACAGGAACACCGACTGATCGACCCGGAACAGCACGCCAAGCACGTACGGTGTGAGGAGGGACGCACCGACGACGAGGATGGCGGCCCGCTTCATGTCGAGGCGAGCGAGTCGATCGAAGCCGGCGAGGGCGAGCAAGAGTCCGAGCAGCGGAGCTCCAAGCGCGCCGATACCGAAGGCGCGCCAGAGTACCGGGCCCAAGGTCCTACCAATGGGTCCGGTGAGGTTGATGGGCAGCAGCGTGAGGGCGAGGAAGACGCCGAGAATCAGCGCGAGGACCGCTCCGAATCGACGGCGATCATCGGCACTCATCACTCCTCGATGGGCTCGGGACGCAGGAGCTGCGGTTCCCGCTCGAGGAACTTGGTGTCGATGTTACCGGCGACGAAATCGGGATGACGAATGACGCGTGCCAGGAATGGAATCGTCGTCTTCACGCCCTCGAGGATGAACGAATCAAGCGCCTGCCCAAGACGGGCGAGTGCCTCGGCACGATCGCGGCCATGCACGATCAACTTCGCCAGGAGCGAATCGTAGTACGGCGGCACCGAATACCCGGCGTAGACATGCGTGTCGACGCGTACCCCGGGCCCGCCTGGCGGATGGTACGCCGTGATCAGCCCCGGGCTCGGCTGGAAGTTCCGATACGGATCCTCGGCGTTGATGCGAACCTCGATCGAGTGTCCCTGCAGGTTGACCTCATCGAACGACAGCGCCTCGCCCGCGGCGGCACGGATTTGCTCCTTCACAATGTCGATGCCGGTGACCATCTCGGTGACCGGATGTTCCACCTGGATGCGGGTGTTCATCTCCATGAAATAAAACGACCCATCCTCATCGAGCAGAAACTCGATGGTCCCTGCGCCGACGTAGCCGATCGCGGCCGCAAGTTGCACCGCCGCCTCGCCCATCTGCGATCGCAACTCCGGGGTGAGCGCGGGCGATGGCGATTCCTCGATCAGCTTCTGGTGGCGCCGCTGCACCGAGCAGTCACGCTCACCCAGATGCGCCACGCGTCCGTGCTGGTCGCCCATCACCTGGATCTCGACATGCCGGGGCCGGGCAAGATACTTCTCGACATACACGTCGCCATTCCCGAATGCCGACAGCGCTTCGTTCTGCGCCAGCGAGAAGAGCTGTGCGAATTGCTCGGCGTCATTCGCGATCCGCATCCCCTTTCCGCCGCCACCGGCCGTGGCCTTGATGATCACCGGATAGCCGATTTCACCGGCTACGGCCTGGGCCTCGTCAACATCGGCCATCACACCGGGCGAACCGGGCACGGTGGGCACGCCCGCTTCCGTCGCGAGCCGTCGTGCCGAGGCCTTGTCACCCATTGCTCGGATCTGGTCGCCGGTGGGCCCGATGAACGCAATGTTCGATGCGCGGCAGGTGTCGGCGAACTCTGCGTTCTCGGCGAGGAATCCGTATCCAGGATGAATCGCGTCGGCGCCGGTGACCTCAGCTGCGGCGATGAGGTTCGGGATCTTGAGGTAGGAGAGCCGCCCTTGGGGCGGCCCGATGCAGACGTCGTCGTCGGCAAAGCGCACGTGCAGCGATTCTCGGTCGGCCTCGCTGTACACCGCGACCGTGCCGACGCCGAGTTCTCGGCAGGCGCGGATCACGCGGAGTGCGATCTCCCCACGATTGGCGACCAGCACCTTGCGGAACATCAACCCTTGTCGCCGATGGCGTCGGAGAAGGTGCGGTCGGACGCGGCATTGACGCCCGACACGCGCAGCGCGAACTCGCCGGGATTGGTCGCATGGAAAACGGCGTCTTCGTAGGAGATGACCCCCTCCTGGTACCAACGCATCAGCGACTGGTCGAAGCTCTGCATTCCGTAGGTGGTCCCGCCCTCAGCGATCAGGTCGGGAATGTCGAGCGAGCGCTGGGTGTCGCGGATGTTGTCCGCCACCGCCGCGGTATTGATCAGCACCTCCACCGCCGGCACGCGCCCCTTGCCGTCGGCGCGTGGGATCAGTCGCAGCGACAATATTGCGGCCAGCGCGTTGGAAAGGAGCATGCGGATCTCGGCATGCTGGTGCGGCGGGTAGAACGAGAGCACCCGGGATACCGTCTGGGTGGCATCGGTGGTGTGGATGGTGGTGAGCACCAGGTGACCAGTGTCGGCGGCCTTGAGCGCCGTATCCATGGTGTCCATGTCGCGGATCTCGCCCACCAGGATGACGTCGGGGTCCTGCCGCAGCACGTGCTTGAGGGCCCCGCTGAACGAGAGGGTGTCGCTCCCGACCTCTCGCTGCGAAACGTTTGCGAGTTGGTCGCGGTGGAGGAATTCGATCGGATCCTCGACCGTGATGATGTTGACCCGACGGTGCCGATTGATGTGATCGATCACGGCGGCGAGCGCGGTTGACTTGCCGCTGCCCGTTACACCGGTCACGAGGACCAGTCCGCGTGGGCGTGCTGCGATCTCTTCAAGCACGGTTGGAAGCAGCAACTCGCGGATGGTGCGAACCTCATAGGGAATTGCGCGGAACGCGAAGGCGACCGTGCCGCGCTGCAGGTATGCGTTCGTCCGGAACCGGCCGATCCCCGGCACGCCGATGCCGAAGTCCGCCTCCTTCATCTCGGCAAAGTCGCGGAGTTGCTGCGGGGTCATCAGGGTTTCGGTGAGTGCCCTGAGTTCGTCGGGCTTGAGCGTCGCCATCGACAGGATGTGAAGATGTCCGTCGACACGGATCGTGGGCGGCCGGCCGGCCTTGAGGAGGAGGTCCGACGCGCCGCGCTGGACCATTTGCACAATCGCGGTGCGGAACTGGAACCCGGCGGTCGCGGGTTCGTCGCCCGTCGGCTGCCCGAGGGTCGGAATCGGTTCCTCTTCAACCATTCGGGTCAACGCGGAAGAGTACCTGGCCATACTCGACGGGTGAGGAGTCCTGAACGCAGACCTCGCGGATCACCCCCGTGACCTCGGCCTCGATCTCGTTCATGATTTTCATTGCCTCGATGATGCAGACCATCTGGCCGGAGGTGACGCGCGTTCCCACGCGCACGTAGGGATCGACCCCCGGCTCGGGCTGGGCGTAGAATGTCCCCACCATCGGTGAGCGAATCTCCTTGAGCGCGATCGCTGGTGCGGGCAGAGGAGCCTCAGCAGCGGGGACGGCGCCAGAAGGTACCGGCGCAGCAGGGACGTGTCCCGGCGCCTGGGGCACTGCGGTAACGATCCCGTTGCTGGTTCGCGTGATCACCACGCCGGTCCCGAAAAATCCCTTCAGCTCGATTGAGCCGATCTCCGGCTGTTCGCGCAGGAGGGCGGCGAGCTTTCGCACGTCACGGTGGTCGATTCCCTTGAAGCCGGGAACGGTTTCCATGACGCGCGCGATGTCCTGCATCTCTTCTGGTGTCATACGCGGGTGAGGTATTTGTCGTCGCGCCGATCGACGCGGATGAGGGTGCCCGGCTCGATGAACAGCGGGACCTGCACAACGGCCCCGGTCTCGAGTCGCGCCGGCTTGGTGCCGCCCGTGGCGGTGTCTCCGCGAATCCCGGGATCGGTCTCGACGATCTGAAGCTCCACGAAATTCGGCAGTTCGACCAGGATCACGTGCTCGTCGTGCAGCAACCCGGTGCACTCCATCCCCTCCTTGAGATACTTGAGCTGGTCGCTCCCGATGAGTTCTGCGGTGAGCGGGATGTCGTCGTAGCTCTCGAGGTCCATGAAGTGGTAGGAATCACCATCTCGGTAGGAATACGTCAGCGGGCGGTGCATCAGGTCCACAGTCTGGAACCGTTCGCCGGACGGAAAGGTGCGTTCCAGTGTCGCCCCGGTGCGGACATTGCGCATCTTCGTGCGTACGAACGCACTGCCCTTCCCGGGCTTGACGTGTTGGAAGTATGTGATCTGCATCAGCTTGCCGTCCAGGTCGAGGACCAGTCCGTTGCGGATGTCTGCGGTCGTTGCCACGTCGTCTGCCGCCTACGAATCGAGGATCAGGAGCTCGGTGTTGCCGTCGCTGAGCAGGACCGGACCGTCGGGCGCCAGCCAGACATCGTCTTCAAGCCGGACGCCGCCCCAACCCGGAAGATAGATCCCCGGCTCCACCGTGACCACCGCGCCGACGACGAGCGGGGCCTCGGCGGTGGGGGCGAGCCGGGGGGCCTCGTGCACCTCGAGCCCCAGTCCGTGCCCGAGGGAATGCCCGAAGGCGTCGCCAAACCCGTTGGCCGCGAGCAGGTCCCGCGCGAGCGCGTCGCAGTCGCGCCCGCTCATCCCCGACCGAAGTCCCTCGCGCGCGGCAAGCTGCGCCGCCTGGACCGCACCATGTACCTCCAGCTGCCTCCCATTAGGAGGCGCGCCCACCACCGCCGTCCGGGTGATGTCCGAGCAATATCCGTCCACCTTGGCACCGAAGTCGATCAGCAGCAGGTCGCCGCGTGCGATCACGCGGTCGGAGGTGCGGGCGTGCGGGAAGGCGGACCGATCCCCGGCGGCGACGATGGTCTCGAACGGGTGCCATTCGCTGCCAAGGCGTCGGAGCGCGTGCTCGAGTCGCGCTGCCACGTCGATCTCTCGCTCTCCCATCCGGATCGTGGGCACGACGTCGGCGAGGGCCGCATGGGCCAGCGCCGCGGCGGCACGGATCGCCGCCACCTCATCGTCGTCCTTGCGCTCCCGCAATCGCTCAACGACCCCCGAACGAGGTACAGCGCGCCCGGGCACGAGGGCGGCGATGCGCCCCGCATCACGAACCGTGACCGAGTGCGATTCGTACCCCAGCGACGCCGTGCCGTCGGCGGCGATCACCCGTCTCATCCGGTCCCACAGGTTGCTGCGATCGATCACGACCTCGGCGACGGCCGACGCCTCCTGCGGAGCCTGCGACGCATATCGAAAGTCGGTGATCAGGACCGTGCGCGAGGGTGTCACCAGCAGAAGCCCCGCAGACCCCGTGAAGCCGGTGAGCCACCGGACGTTGGGAAGATGCGTGACCAGCAGCGTCGGAACGTCCTCGCCGGCCAGGGCTGCGCGCACCGAGGCCTGCCGATCGAGCCGGCGTTCAGCCATCGGCGAGCGCGGCCACCAGCGCCTCGAGCGCCAGCACGTAGCCCCGCGGACCGAACCCCATGATCACGCCGATCGCAAGATCGGCGGTGACTGAATGCCGTCGAGCGACCTCGCGCCGGTGAAGGTTGGAGAGGTGTACCTCGACGAACGGAACCGGCGCGGCGAGAAACGCATCGCGAAGCGCCAGCGACGTATGGGTGTAGGCCCCGAGGTTGACGATCGCGCCATCGGCGCGGGCTCCAAGCTGCTGGGCCGCGTCGACCAGTTCCCCTTCGTGGTTCGACTGGATGAACTCGACCTGGACGCCAAGGGACGCCGCGCGCTGCTGCACCAACGCCTCGACATCGGC
>JBDSMU010000049.1:0-3499 GCA_039915685.1 Gemmatimonadales bacterium
TCGACGGCGAGACGCTCCGCGCCAAACTCGATCGTGAGACGCAACTCGGTGTCGGCGAAGCGGTGAGGCTCACCACCGACGTCGCCGACGCGCTCAACTACGCCCACTCGAAGGGCGTGATCCACCGTGACATCAAACCAGAAAACATCTTGCTCGCGAATGGCCGTCCGATGGTCGCCGACTTCGGCATCGCGTTGGCGGTGAGCGCCGCTGCGGGTGGTCGGATGACGGAAACCGGGCTGAGTCTCGGTACGCCGCATTACATGTCGCCGGAGCAAGCGACCGCCGAGAAGGAGATCAGCAACCGGTCCGATATCTATTCCTTGGCGAGTGTCTGCTACGAGATGCTGGCCGGTCAGCCGCCCCATCTCGGCGGCTCGGCGCAACAGATCATCATGAAGATCATCGCCGAACATCCGGCGCCGGTGACGCAGTATCGCAAGTCGGTGCCGCCCAATGTGGCGGCGGCGGTGGCCAAGGCACTCGAGAAGCTGCCGGCCGATCGCTTCGATAGCGCCGAGAAGTTCGCGGAAGCGCTCGGGAATCCGGCGTTCGCTACCCTGGAGTTCACCGGGCTCGTCGGGCCCCGGGCTGCACGACGGCCATGGTGGCGTGACTCGCGCGTTGCCATCGCGGTGGGGGCCGGAGCCATGGTCGGAGCGCTGCTGGTGGCGGCCTTCGCTTCCGCGGGGCGAGCGCCAGCGGTGGTGGAGTACGATGTCGGGCTCCCGGACACCGCGCGGATGTTCACCCCCTCCCAGGATGTCGGGTTCGCCGTCTCTCCCCGCGGCGACTTCGTCATCTACGAGACCGTGCGGGAGGGCCGCAGCGAGCTCTGGTATCGCTCACTCGTCAACACCATCGCGCAGCGAATTCCCGGCACCGACGACGGATCCCAACCGGTGATATCACCCGATGGGCGCCGTTTCGCGTTCATCCGTGCCTCGGGCGGCGAGTGGGCCGTCGAGGTCCTCCCCGTCGACGGCGGCACCGCGACCACGATTGGCCGCGGCGTCGGGACCCAGCGGAGACTGCTCTGGCCAGCCGCGGATCGGATCCTCCTCCTGCTGAGCGACGCAAACACCGCGCGCTGGCTCGATCCGGACCGGGGACCGCTCACGTCGCTCCCGATCCGGTATTGCGAAAGCCAGGCACCGATCCCGGATGGAGATGGCCTGCTCTGTGGCGGGGGAGGGATCAAGTGGGCCTATCGGATCGGGCTCGGCGACAGCACCGTCGAACAGCGGTTCTGGAGCGCGGAGGACAGTAATCGGGTATTCGGGTCGTCGTTCCACATCGTGGATGGACGGTATCTCACGTATATGTCCATTGGCGGTGATCTGCTGGCGGCGCCGGTGGACCTCACGACCGGTCGAGTTGGTCGCGCAGTCCGGATGGCGAGCGGAATCGGACTCGCCGACTACACCGCGAACGGCAGCTACGCCATCGCCCCATCGGGCACGTTGGTGTACGCCATGGGCGACAACCGGGCGGTTGGGCATCTCGTTCACCTCAGCGGGTCCGGCCTCGACACCCTGCCGGTCGGCCGCGAGGCTTTCCTGACGTTCGAGTACAGTCCCGATGGCCGCCGCCTCGCGGCGGTGGTCGAGAGTCCTGAGGGGATGGAGCTCAGGGTGTACGACCTTTCTACCGGTCGACAGCAGACCTGGATTCGCCGGCCGACCATCTCGCACCCGGTCTGGAGTCCCCAAGGTGACCGCTTGGTGTTCGGCGCCAGTGATTCGATCTTCGTGGGCTCACCCGATCGCGCCGGCCCTCCGGAGTTTCTACTGTACCAGCCCGACTTCGAAGCTTTGCGCTGGATGCCCGACGATCGGGTCTTCGGAATCCGGTTTGTCCCGGCTGCCGCGATGGTGCTGCGAATCGGCCAGAGGCCGGTCACCGTCGACTCCCTCTTGTCCGGCAACGGGTTCTTCTGGCCCTCCGCCGACGGGCGGTGGCTCGCGTACACCAACAGCGCCTACACGGAGGCTTGGATCGAGCCGTTCCCGCAGGACGGCCGTCGCTACCAGGCGGCGGCCGGCAACCTGGCGGACATCCAGTGGCTGTCGGGATCCGAATTGGGTGTGCCGATGACGGACGGACCGCGCACCCGGATTGAGCGAGTCACCGTCGATCCGAGTGCGAATCCGCCGGTCCAGAACCGCGGACTGTGGGCCGACGCGCCGCAGTTTCGAGACACCAACGGCCCGTCATTCGCGCCCGCACCCGGCGGGGGTGTCATCTATCTCCAAGGCGCCGTCGGCAGGCCGGCACCATACCTCCGCGTCGTACCGGAGTGGGTGGACCGGATGAAGCAGGCCGTGGACGAGGCCAACCGATGAGTGCTCTCGAGCGTCTTACCGCGGCCCTGGCCGACCGTTACCGCGTCGAGCGTGAACTGGGGCAGGGCGGAATGGCCACGGTGTATCTCGCGCACGACATCAGGCACGATCGCAAGGTGGCGATCAAGGTGCTGCGGCCCGAACTTGCCGTGGTGATCGGCGCCGAGCGCTTCCTGCGCGAGATCAAGACGATCGCGACGCTGCAGCATCCGCACATTCTCGGGCTCATCGATTCGGGCGAGGTGAATGGCACTGCGTACTACGTCATGCCCTATATAGAAGGCGAATCACTGCGCGACCGGTTGCAGCGAGACAAGCAGCTGCCGATCAGCGATGCTGTGCGGCTGGCCACCGAAGTTGCCAGCGCACTCGATTACGCTCACCGACATGGCGTCATCCACCGTGACATCAAGCCCGAGAATATCCTGCTGCATGACGGCAGTGCGCTGGTGGCCGACTTCGGGATCGCCCTCGCGGTGTCGAGCGCGGGCGGTGGTTCACGGATGACGGAGACCGGGATGTCGCTGGGCACGCCGCACTACATGTCGCCCGAGCAGGCGATGGGCGAACGGGAGATCACGGCACGCAGCGATGTGTATGCACTCGGTGCGATGACGTACGAGATGCTTATCGGTGACCCGCCATTCACCGGGAGTACCGCGCAGGCGATCGTCGCCAAGGTGATGACGAGTGAACCTGCGGGCCTCATCGCGCAGCGGAAGAGCATTCCGGTCGCGGTTGAAGATGCCGTGCTCACCGCGCTCGAGAAGCTGCCAGCCGACCGTTTTGGCAGCGCGGCAGAGTTCGGGACTGCGCTTTCTGGTGGAGCGACGGTCACTCGCCGCAGCGTCGGCGTGCGAAGGTCGCTGCAAGGCACTGGCTCCTCCCGGTGGCGTGATCCGGTGGTACTGATGCTTGGTGGCATTGCTGCGGTCGCGCTGGTGCTCCTGGCCTGGCAACGAAGGAACACCACCGATCCGGCGCGGGACGTGGTGAGTTTTGTCATTCCCGTGTCGGGGACGGGTAGCAACGTACTCGGATACAACACCGTTGCGATTTCGCGTGATGGTCAGTGGATGGCGTACACCGGGCAGGGCGATGGAGGCGGTCGACTGCTGGCGGTTCGGCGAATCGATGAGGTGACCGAACGGCTG
>JBDSMU010000082.1:0-5857 GCA_039915685.1 Gemmatimonadales bacterium
GCCGGCGAGATTCTCCCGCTTGCCATCGATCACATCGAGATCATCGTTGGTCAGCTTCCCCCACTTCTCCTGCACCTTTCCCTTGAACTGCTTCCAGTTCCCTTCAACCCTGTCGTTATTCATCGTAGACTCCCGCATAGTGTTCGTCGTGATGCCTGCACCGAGAATGACGAACCAGCGAACGGAGCGTACACAGTGGAAATGTGTACAGTGTCGACTGTGGTTTAGACGAGCTCGGCCTGACTCTCGATGATGCGCCCCACCAGTCCGTATTCCACTGCATCGGCGGCCTCGAGCCAGAAGTTGCGCGTGGTGTCGTCCTCAATGCGCTCCACCGTCTGGCCGGTCTCACGCGCCATGATGCGATTGAGCCGCTCACGCATCTTCACGATTTCCCGCGCCTCGATCGCGATGTCGCTCGCGGTGCCGCCCATGCCGCCCGCCGGCTGGTGCAGCAGGACGCGCGTGTTGGGGAGGCAGAAGCGATGCGTTTTCGGCACGGCCACGAAGATCAGAGCACCGGCGCTCGCCACCCACCCGGTGCCCACGATGCGCACCTCGGGCTTCACGAAGCGGATCATGTCGTGAATCGTGTCGCCCGCCTCGACATGCCCCCCCTGAGAATTGAGGTAGACCGTGATCGGCTCCTCCGATTCCGCCGCGAGCGCCAGGAGCTGTGCCATCACCCGCTCAGCGAGAATCTGGTTGATCTCGCCGGAGATCAGGATGGTGCGGGACTTGAACAGCTTCATCCCGATCGGGTCGGGAACCACCGCCTGCGTGGCGACCGCCTGCTCGGGCTCGGACTCAGGATTGGATTTTATCATGCGGACAAAACTAAAAGGTTTGAGGGTTGAAGGGTTGAAGGGTTGAAAGGCGGGAGTTGAACGGATCCTTCCACCCTTCCACCCTTCCACCCTTCAACCTTTCAACCTTTCAACCTTTCAACCATCATCCGGCACCGAAGCTTACATTACGCTCTATGAACTCCGCCCCTCGCCGCGGGCTGACGGTGCTCGACCATCCCCTCATCCGGCACAAGCTCGCCCTGCTTCGGGACGCCGGTACCACCTCCCGCGACTTCAAGCAGTTGGTCGGCGAGATCGCTGCACTGATGACCTACGAGGTCACCCGCGATATCCCGACCGAGCCAGTGGACGTCGACACGCCGCTGGAGCGGTGCATCGGTGCCAGGGTCGTGGGAAAGGTGGCGCTGGTTCCGATCCTGCGGGCTGGCCTGGGCATGGTCGACGGCATCACCCAGTTGATCCCCAATGCCCGGGTCGGGCACATCGGACTCTACCGGGATCACGAGACTCTCCTCCCGGTGTCATATTATTTCAAGGTGCCAACGCCGGTGGCCGATCATCGCTTTCTGTTGCTCGACCCGATGCTCGCCACTGGCGGCTCGGCGATTGCCGCAATCAGTGAGCTCACACGGGCAGGAGCGACCGACATCTCGCTTCTCTGCCTGGTCGCTGCCCCCGAGGGTGTGGCCGCCGTCACGGCCGCCTGCCCCGACGTGCCGATCTATACCGCCGCCCTGGACCGCGAACTCAACGCGCAGGGTTACATCCTACCTGGACTCGGCGATGCCGGGGACCGCCTCTTCGGGACACGATGAGCTCACCGCGAGTATTGACGTTTTTCGGCGGGGCCGCCACAGCCACCGGATCCATGATGCTCCTCGAGGCAGCCGGCGCCAGGGTGCTCATCGATGCGGGCCTGTTCGAGGGCAACCCGGCAGCGTCGCATGAGAAGAACCGCGAGTTGCCGCTCGATCCGCAACGGATCGATGCCGTGCTGCTCAGCCAGGCCGCACTTTCCTATGCAGGCCGCGCTCCGCAGCTCGTCAAGCACGGCTTCAACGGACCGATCTACGCCACCCCTGGAACCCGGGACCTCGCGGCCATCGTGCTTGCGGAGGCTGCGATCGACTTCGGGGCACGGGGCGGCGGGGCACTGTACAGCCTCGACGACGTGCTGACCACGCAACAACGGATCGTCGGGCAGCCGTACGCCCGCGCGGTGCACCTGCGCCGCAATCTCGTGTTCGAGTTTGCCGATGCCGGGCACATTCTCGGTTCGTCGTCGATCGAGCTCCGGACCGGCGAGGGTGGATCACACCGCGTGGTGTACTCGGGCTGCATCGGCCGCCCGGGCTCCTCGATCTTCCGCGATCCCGTTCCGCGCTCCGGCGATGTCGACACCCTGATCGTCGGCTCTCCTTTCGCGCACGCCACGCACCTGATGTTCGCGGATGCGCAGCATCGCCTCGCCAAGATCGTCAACGAGACCGTTGCTCGCGGCGGACACCTGATCGTGCCTGCGGCCTCGCTCGGCCCGATGCAGGAGTTCGTGCGCAGCGTTCAGTCGCTGTGGCGTCGTGGACTGATCGCTGAGCTGCCGATCCTGATCGACACCACCACGCCGGTGTCGCTGCCGACACTCCTCCGGGTGCATCCGGAGGTGGTCTCCGAGGGTGCCCGCGCCTACGGCGACGATGGGGGACCATTCGACGAGGCGCTGGTCCGCTACGCACCATCCACCGGCCCGCGCGAGTTACCCGACACACCATCGATGATCATCGCCACCGGTCACACCGGCGACGCGGGTCGTGCGGCGCTGCACCTGAAGCGGTGCGTCGGCGACGCGCGCAACAGCGTGCTCCTGCTCTCGTTCCAGGAGGAGGGGTCGGTGGGCCACGACCTTTTGACAGGCCGTGACACCGTGACGATCGGGGGCGAACGCGTCGCCCGCAACGCCGCAGTCTACGGATTGCCCGGCTTTTCGGGTCACGCCGACGGCGAGGAGATGCGGGCATGGGTTCGCGCGCTCGGCGGCGCCGTTCGGCGCGCATTCGTCGTCAATGGCGACGACCTCTCCGTCGCGATGATGGTCACCATCCTGCGCGAGGAAGGAGTGCGCGACGTGATCGTCCCGCGCGAAGGGGAGTCGTTCCCCTTCTGAGCCTCACCATTCGGCATCTGCTCGCGCTGGTCATCTTTGCGGTGGCCAGCACCTTCCTGCTCTCGTTCCTCGTGGTCTTCGGGGTGTCGCGAACCGACCAGCGCTACGAAGCCGACGCCGTCGTGGTACTCGGTGCGGCGCAGTACAACGGTCGGCCATCCCCGGTGTTCCAGGCACGGCTCGACCACGCGGCGATCCTCTATCATGAAGGGTACGCCGACCTGATCGTCGTGACCGGCGGGATTGTCGAGGGCGACCGGATGAGCGAGGCGACCGCCGGCAGGCAGTACCTGATGTCGGTGGGCATCTCCGCCGACAGCATCGTGGTCAAGGCAGTTGGCCGCAACACCGCGGGATCCCTCGAGGCCGTGGCCGACTACCTGCGCGGCGCCGGGATCCACCGAGTGCTTCTGGTGAGCGACCCGTTCC
The DNA here is from genome assembly GCA_039915685.1 of Gemmatimonadales bacterium. GTDB lineage: Bacteria > Gemmatimonadota > Gemmatimonadetes > Gemmatimonadales > GWC2-71-9 > Palsa-1233. The sequence goes on from JBDSMU010000082.1 coordinate 3,400, forward strand.
ATCTCGCTCGTCTCCGACTTGAGGCCCATCGACTCGGGTTCGACGCGCTGACATCACCCACGCGAACCTCGCCGATTTCGGAGAACTTCCGGACCGAACTCGGCTACCTCCTCGCGGAAGCCGTCAAGCTTCCCGTGCTCCTACTACGCGGATTTGCCCAGTGAGTGGAATCGACCTGACATTCTGGGGTGCGGCCGGACAGGTGACCGGTTCGTGCCACCTGCTCAACGTGCGCGGCACCCAGGTGGCGCTTGATTGCGGCCTCTTTCAGGGAAAGCGCGACGAGTCGAAGAGGCTGAACGAAGAGGTCCCGTTCGACCCCAGGCAATTGTCGGCGCTGGTGCTGAGTCACGCGCACATCGATCACGCCGGCCGCATCCCGCTTCTGGTCGCGCGGCAGTTCGACCGACCCATTCACGCGACACCTGCAACCCGTGACCTGTGTGCGATCATGCTCGCCGATTCGGCCTACATCCAGGAGAGCGACTTCCGCTGGCTCCAGAAGAAGGGCCGCGCGGGTCCCGACTCGGCGCCGCTGTACACGGGCAAGGACGCGGTGCGCGCACAGGAACTGATGCACGGCCACCCGTACCGGAAGTCATTCCCCGTAGCCGACCACATCGTAGCCACCTTTCACGACGCTGGTCACATCCTGGGCAGCGCCAGCGTCGAGGTGCAAGTCGGTGGCCCAACTCCCCACCGCCTGGTGTTCTCGGGCGACATCGGGCGGTGGAACCAGCCGATCATTCGCGACCCCAGTGCTCCCCGCGGTCCCGTCGACACCCTGATCATCGAGAGCACCTACGCCCGCAAGCAGCACCCGACCATCGTCGATGCCTCGGGCCTCCTCGGTGAACTGGTGCGCCGCGTGTACGACCGCGGTGGCAAGATCATCATCCCGGCGTTCTCGGTTGGCCGCACCCAGGAACTGGTGTACGCACTGCATCAGCTTGCGAAGGACGGCGCCATACCCGAGATCCCGATCTTCATCGACTCGCCACTCGCCGTCGAAGCCACGTCGGTGTTCCGCATGCACCCCGAGGTGTTCGACACTTCGGAAGACCTGATCGCGTCAAAGGCATCGATCTTCGACCATCACCTGGTCCGGTATACCCGCGACGTGTCGGAATCGAAGAAGCTCAACACAATGCCCGGGCCAGCGATCATCATCTCGGCGTCGGGCATGGCCGAAGCGGGCCGGATCGTCCACCACCTTCTCAATCACGCTGGCGACCCGAAGAACTGCATCCTGATCGTCGGCTTCCAGGCCGAGCACACCCTTGGCCGACGTATTCAAGACGGACGCAAGGAGGTGCGGATCATGGGCGAGGACGTCACAATACGCGCTGAGGTCGCGAGCATCGAGGGATACTCGGCCCACGCCGGGAGTGACGAGCTGCGCCGGTGGGTTCGCGACCTCGGCGGGCCGGTGCGACGCGCCTTCTGCGTCCACGGCGAACCGGAAGGGTTGGTCGCCATGAAGCTGCTGCTGGAAGAGGAGGGCGTCAAAGAGGTGCACGTCCCGGCGCACGGCGAACGCGTCGAGTTGGCATGAGCAGCACATAGCAGGCCTGACCGAAAGACGAAGGGCCGCGCATCCGCGCGGCCCTTCGTCTTCCTGAACCAGTCGGAGTCAGCTCACTTGAGCTGGGCCACGATCGTCGCCAGCTTGTGCACCTTTTCGTGTTCCGGTGCGGCGGGCGCGTCGCGGTTGAGGTGCGCGACCAGCGCGACGAGCGCCCGCTTCCGCGCTGCCGGGCCGAGCTTCTCGGCACGCGCCAGCTCGGCACGCGTCGTGGTGATCATTGATGCCTTGAAGCCCTTGGTGCGGTCAAGCTGGTCGACGTACGCACGCGCCAGCGCGAACGACGGTGACCACGTGAACTTCGGCTGGCTCTGCACATTGAGCTGCTCGAACCGCACCGTCTTCGCAGCGTCGATCTCGTTCTGGGTGATGTGAGCACTCGGCGTGAGCTCGAAGATGTCGAGGCCCCGTGCGATCTCGGAGCTCACGATCACGCCGTTGTACCAGTACGCGGACCAGGTTCCGCTCATCAACATCCGCGCCGAGTCGACCGGGCCACGGTCGAAGAATGCAATCTCGCGCGGCCGGGCCGCATCGGTCCAATCGAATACCGAGACGCCCCCCTGATACCACGACTGCACCATGACGTCGCGCCCGGGGATCGGAATGAGCGAGCCGTTGTGGGCGACGCAGTTCTCCTTGTCAGTCTGTGCTGCTGGGAGCTTGTAGTAGCTCTGGAATTTGAGCTTGTTGTTTTCGATCGTGAAAATTGCGTCCGAGCCCCACTCCTTCTTGTCCGTTGCACGGCACTTCGGCGCGCCGCCGCCGCCCCACTCGTCCGAGAAGAGGATCTTCGTCCCGTCGTTGTTGAACGTGGCCGAGTGCCAGTACGCGAAGTTTGAGTCGGATACCGCGTCGAGACGCACGGGGTTG
>JBDSMU010000100.1:0-12436 GCA_039915685.1 Gemmatimonadales bacterium
TCCTCGGTGTCGATCGGACGGGCCGAAGGGTCCTTTGCCAGCGATCGCTCGATGGCTCTCACGATCCGCGACGGCGTCGCCGGTGCGGCGTTGGCGAGGGACGGTATTGCGGCCGTCACATGAAGCATCAGCGTTGCTGCGCTTTCGGGTGCATCGAACGGCAATCGTCCTGCGAGGGTGGCCCACGACATCACGGCAAGTGCGTACAGGTCGCTCTGCACGCTAGGCGGATCGCCATGAATCAATTCCGGGGCTATGTAGGCGGGAGTGCCAACGAGGGGCATCGCGCCGGCCCGCTCCACTTCTGCGGCGATACCGAAATCGACCAGGACTGCCCGCCCGGTCTGACGTTCGACCAGCACGTTGTCCAGCGTGATGTCTCGGTGCAGGACGCCCATCGCGTGGGCATGGGCAAGCGCCCACCCGATTTCGCGGATCAGGTTCGTGGCCTTCTCCGCGGCGATCGGCCCTTCCCGCCTGATGCCCGCGCCGAGGGATTCGCCATCGACCAGCCCCATCACGAAATAGACAACGTCGCCCGTCTCACCCACGGCGTAGATGGGCACGATGTGGGGATGCGATAGGCGGCCGGCGGTCCGAGCCTCGGCGAGAAAGCGGTCGCGAGCATCGGCGCGGCGGGCGAGGTGGGGGTGGAGCACCTTGATTGCCACGGGCCGGTCAAGCGATACGTCGCGCGCGAGGAACACCACACCCATCCCACCCCGACCGATCTCGCGTTCAATCGACCAAGTGCCGGCCAGCGCACCCTGCAGCGCCGAAAAATCAATTTCGTCGTGATCCTGAGTGTTGCTCATGCGGGCGTCGGAGCGGGTGTGAGTGAGGCGGCGTGACGACGTGGCACCCTCAGGAGCTTGCGGACCTCGGCGTGCGCTGCCACGTCGGTGAGCAGCGCTGCCTCGAGAACGCGTGCAGCCGCGATGTCGTCGGTGAGCGCCGCCGTTGTCTGTCGAGTGGCAACCAGTTTGAGCAGCGACAGGCGAGTCCGCTCAAGCCCGGCGACTGCTTCACGGTGCCGATGCTCGAGTCCTTCACGGGTGGAAACAAGTAGGCTGGTATCAACGCCATCCTCTGAGAGCGCTGCCTCGCTTTCGCGAAGGCGGTCGATGAGGTCACGCATCTCGGACGCGCTGCGTTGCAGCGTGTGGGCGAGCGCCGGTACGTCGCCCAAGTCGCTCCGCATTTCGGGCGATAACACCTTCCACAGATCGTCAACCGCCAGGCCCAACACCATTTCGGTGGGTCGATGCAGGGTAGACGACGCCTCGAGGGCGCCGCGTTGGCCAAGCGCGGAGAGCCGCATCACCAGGTCGGCGAAGCGCGACCCCCAAAGGCGTTCCTTCAAGCGAGACAGCATGCCATCTGCAGCGGGACGGTGCCCCGGGACGAGGAATCCGATTCCGATTCCGCTCAGCGTGGCGAAGTAGACATACGACATCCACGCGACCAGAACCCACCTAGACGCATGTGCCTCGGCGGCGCCGAATATTCGTTCGACGTTCGGCCACACGATCCCGAATGTCGCGAGGATTGTGACCGTACCGACCACGGTTAGATCGAAAATCACGCGCCCAGGCAGTGGGGCCAGCCCTTCGTGCTTGCGCTCCATCAGCTTTTCGCTGCGCCAGTGGGGAAACGCTGCGCGAATGTCCTGGATCCCGAATCCGTGGTGCCTGAGCCGCCGAAGTTCGAGCGACTCGAAGAGCAGGTGAGCGCCCACAGGAATGGCGGTCAGGGTCAGCACCGTCGTGATGAGCGCGACGGTGAGCAGTACGCGAGCGCCAGAATCGAAGTATCCATTGATCATCAACCACGTTTGCATGGCGAGCAGCGGAGTGGCCAGCGCGTAGATCGCCTTGATCCGGTCCCATCGTGTGAACCATTCGCGCAGCGCCGGTGCTATAGCGACGGGCTCTGGCGCCCGCTCCAGCAATGAGAGCAACGCCGTGGTGTCCGCCGGCCGCGCTTCGGCTTCCTTCGCCATGCAGGCCTCGACCGCCGCGCCGAGGCGGCGCGATACGCCCCGTACGTGCTCGCCGAGCGAGGGCACGGGCTGCAACAGGTGCTTGGCAAGAAGTTGTGCGCTGGTGTCACCCACGAACGGCGCACGACCGGAAATCGCCGTCCACGTGATCACGCCGAGCGCGTAGATGTCGGAGCGATGGTCGACGAGGTCGCCCCGAATCACCTCGGGCGCAAGAAATCCTGGTGTGCCGAACACCGGCCCCGACTCCGCGACGTCGCGCTCCGCCGCAATCCCGAAATCAGCGAGCAACGCGCGTCCCGTCCCACGCTCCAACAGGATGTTCTCGAGCGTGAGATCGCGGTGAATCACGCCATGGGCGTGCGCATAGCCGAGCGCCCATGCCGTTTCCCGAAGCACTCGCTCGGCCTCATCCTGCGGCATCGCCCCGCGACGCCGGATTCGCGCGCCCAGCGTCTCCCCGTCGATCACCGCCATCACGATGAAGACATGGCTCGGCGACGACTCCACCGCGAAAATCGGAACGATGTGAGGGTGGGAGAGCCGGGCCGCGATCTTCGCCTCGCGTACAAAGCGCTCGCGGGCGCCGCTGTCTGCCGAAAGTCGCTGGTGAAGCACCTTGATCGCCACCGGACGGTCGAGCTTCACGTCACGGGCGAGATACACCGTGGCCATGCCGCCGTGCCCCAACTCCCGCTCGAGGGAGTAGCGACCAATGAGCGATTCCTGCAGGGCAACCACGGCTGGATCGGACCAAATTGACACGGCAGCTCCGCGGCGTAAGACCCTCAACCTTTCAACCCTTCAACCCCTCAACCTTTCAACCTTTCAACCTTTCAACCTTTCAACCCATCAACCTTTCAACCTTTCAACGTCACGCTGCACGTCGTCTCGAATCCTCCACGCACATTGTACAGCGTCGTCACCGTGAGGGTGCGCGCCCGCAACACCCGCTGCAGGTCCTCCGCAAGCCGCGCCGTGGCGTGTTCCTGGAAGATGCCGACGTTGCGATAGCTCATGACGTAGTACTTGAGGCTCTTGAGCTCCACGCAGCAATCGCTCGGCACGTACATGAGCGTAAGCATCGCCTGATCGGGCAGCCCGCTGAAGGGACAGACGGCGGAGAACTCGTTCGTGACCGTCGAGATCTGCTGCTCCGGCCCATCGTACGGAAACGTTTCCAATACTGCGGTGTCAATTGCCTCGACACCGGTAAACGGTATGCTGCGCCCCTCTGCTGTGGCCATGTGCTGATCCGGTTCAGTGTCAGCCGGAAAATACGTCGCCGTGCCACGGCCGGACAGGCGCCGTCAATGATCGGGATCTGGCTCCTGACGCCGGTCCCGATGGTCGAGCGGCCGCTTTCGAACCAGCCCACCGCTACCAAGTGCGTCGAAACCGTAGCGTGCGCGGACTGCGTCGACAGCCTCGGAGACCTCGCGCTGCTTCCCGCTTGTCGCGCTTTCGAAGAGGTCAGGGGCCTCCGATTGCCCGAGCCGCGTGGCGGCTATCCCGATAAGCCGCACCGCCTGCCCACGAGCCTTGGCGCCGCCCCATGCGTCGCGCAGGAGCGGCCGGGCCGCGCCGATCAGCTCGGCGTCCATCGATGTCGGCGTGGCGAATGCGCGGCTACGGGTGACCGTGACGAAATCGGCGTGACGCAGCTTGAGCGTCACGCCCCCGGCTGCGAGTCCCTCTTCTCGGAGCTGGTTTCCCACCCGGGCCGTGAGCAAGAGGAGCACACGATCGAGCTCGCCGGAGTCACTGACATCACGGGAGAAAGTGGTCTCACGACTTATCGATTTCGGCAGCGACTGCTCCCGCAGCACTGTCCCGCCATGCCCTGCCGCGCGGCGCTCCAACTGCGTTGCCTCATCGTCTCCCACGAGCCGGGCGAGGTCGGCGTGCGAGAGGGCCTGCACTTGTGGCACGTCGTGTAGTCCACGCTCGGCAAGGCGAGCTGCGGTATGGGGACCAACGCCCGGCAGCGCGGCGAGCGGCAACCCGGCAAGGAATCCGCGCTCCCAGCCCTGGCGCACCTCGCAGATCCCGCGCGGCTTGGCAAAGTCAGTGGCCAACTTCGCGATCATTCGGTTGCGCCCGATCCCGATCGAGCAGTCCAGCCCCGTCGCGGACTTGACGTCACCGCGAACCTGCGCCGCCGCATCGAGCAACGACACCGGAAACAACAGGTCGGTGCCGCTGAAGTCGAGGTAGCCCTCGTCGAGCCCTGTCATCACAACGTGGGGCGAGTGGCGTAACAGGACCTCGCGCACGGCACGAGACGCCTCGCGGTAGCGGAGGAAATCGCCGCGCACGAACGTCGCGTCGGGGCAGAGCCGTACGGCCTGGGCGATTGGCATCCCGGCGCCGACCCCGAACTTCCGGGCTCCGTAGCTCGCCGACTGGACCACCCCGCGAGACTCCTTCCTGCCGCCTACGACCAGCAGGTCGACGTCGCGTAGCGCCGGATCGTGCCCGCGGCAGACCTCCACGAAGAATGCGTCCAGGTCGACGTGCATGAGGCGAATCGACATGCCGCGAAATCTATGCCCCTCCCGCCTTATCATTCACCATGCCTTCCATCCCGCTCCGCGTCGGTTTTGCCGGCCTCGGCGCCATCGGAACCCCGATGGCGACACGCTGCGCCGCTGTTCACCAGCTCATGGTATGGAATCGCACGACCAGCCGGGCAATGGAGTTCGCCGCGGCGAATGTCGGTGTCGACGTGGCGCCCTCGCCCCGCGCCCTCGCCGAGGCCTGCGACGCCGTGATCACGTGTCTCCCAACGTCGGCCGATGTTGAGGCAATCCTCGGTGGCCCTGACGGGCTGCGCCAGGGATTACGCCCCGGGTCCATGCTCATCGATTGCACCAGCGGCGACCCGGCCACTTCACGGCAGATCGCCGAGATGCTGGCCGCCGTCGAGGTGGGTTTTGTCGACGGTCCGGTGAGTGGTGGTCCACCGCTGGCCGCGACCGGTCAGCTCACCGTCATGTGCGGTGGGACCGAAGCCGATGTCAGCCGTGCCCGCGACATCGTGGCGCCGTTTGCGGCGAGGGTTGTGCATCTCGGGCCGGTCGGAACGGGCCATGCCATGAAGGCCGTGAATAACGGTCTCCTCGCGGTTCACATCCTGGCGCTCGCCGAAGGGATGGTGATGCTGACACGCGCAGGGGTGGAGCCGCGCGCCATGGTCGAGGTGCTCAACGCGTCAAGCGGGCGGTCTTTCGTCAGTGAGGCGCTGGTACCCGAACGGGTGCTCACCGGTCTCTGGCCGCGGCTTTTCCGACTGGCGTTACTGGAAAAGGACATCGGGATCGCTCACGAGCTTGCCGTGGAGCTTGGAGTCAGCGACCCGGTCCTTGCGCATGCTCGGGATCAGTTCCGCACCCTGCGCGCGGATTTGGGGGAGTCGGCCGACTATCTCGACCCAATCCGGGTCGCTGAGCGGGCTCATGGGGTGGAGTTGCGAGGTTGAGCGAGACCGAAGCCGTGCCAGCCATGACCGAGGCGCCCGTCTTGGTGCTCGTCGCGGTGCAGGACCTGGTCAACCTCGCGTCGTGCATCCGGATCGCCAAAAATTTCGGCATCATGACGGTACGGCTGGTCCAGCCGGAGTGCGACGTCGATTTTTACAGGATCGAAGGGGTGGCGCACAACACGGCGGACCTTCTCGACAGGATGACGATCCACGACAACCTCGATGATGCGTTTGCCGACCTCACCTGGGTCGTTGGACTTACCGGCCGCGAACGCACCGCCAAGCGCACCATGATGCGACCCCGAGCCGCAGCTGGCGAATTGGTGGCCCGCGCCGCCACTGGACGGGTCGGCATCCTGGCCGGTCGCGAGGATCGCGGGCTTCACAACGACGAGATTGACCGCTGTGCCGCTCTGGTGACGATCAGCGCGAATCCCGCCTATTCGTCACTCAACCTTGCGCAGGCGTGGGCCATCATGGCCTACGAGACCTGGGTGGCGCGGGGCGGGGACGATGCCCCTTTCAAGCCGCCCCGACACGCTGCGGCCCCTGCCACGCATGAACAGATGGAGGCCATCTTCACGGACTGGGAGGCCTCGCTGTCCAACGTCGAGTTCTTCAAGAAGCGACAGCCCGACCTCGTGATGCGAGGATTCCGGGAGCTGATCTTCCGCGCTCAACCCGATGCGAGGGAGGCCACGCTGCTGAGGGCGATGGGCCTCGAGGTCGGTCATTTCCTACGGCGCAGAGGGATCATCGGCGGGTGAGGCCGCCAAGACCGTCTTCCACCCGAAGGAATTTGGGCGCCATTTCTTTCATCGGCCCCCCGTAGTTGAACGGACCCCGGTGCTGCGCTAGTTTTGCGACCAACTCGGGGGAGTCGTGGGTAGGCTCCTTTTTTTTGCGGGACCAGCGTGTTCGTGAAGTGTTTCCCAAGCCCGGATCCTCTTCGGCGGTCTGCAACTATGCGTAACAAGCTGTACTTCGGCGGTGCAACGCTCGGCGCCCTGGTGGTGGCCGGCATTGCACTGACACGACCGACCGACGCCCAGCAGGCCGCGCCGCCGCCCGCGGCGACGCTCGACACGTCGTCGCTGAAGGGTCCGAGGCAGCCGATCCTCTTCCGCCACGACATCCACGCCGGCCAGCTGAAGATGCAGTGCCAGTATTGCCACTATTCAGTGCAGGTGTCGAGCGAGCCGGGCATTCCGAGCATGCAGACCTGCATGGGCTGCCACGCGGCCGTGAAAGGATCCACCGACGAGCATCGGGTAGAAATCAAGAAGCTGAGCGACGCATGGGCTGCGAAGAAGCCTGTTGAATGGGTCCGCATTCACGCCGTTGCCCGTCACGTCCGCTTCCCGCACAGCCGCCACATCAAGGCACTTGGATCGAACGGCTGCGCCACCTGTCACGGCAACGTCGCAAGAATGCCGCAGGTCTTCAAGGTGAACAATGTGAACAACATGGGCTGGTGCGTGAGCTGTCACATGGAGCGCAAGATCACGCGGGACTGCACCGCGTGTCACTACTAGCATGACCACGCGACTTCTCGAGACCGGAGCAGTGATGGGCGACGACGCGCAATCGGGCGTTGACAGGCGACAGTTTCTCAAGGTGCTCGGCGTCACCGGCGCTGGTGCGGCGGCGCTCGGCGGATGTTCCACCGACCGGGTGGCCAAGCTGGTGCCCTACATGGTGCAGAGTGAGGACCAGGTCCCAGGCGTCCCGACGTTTTACGCCAGCACATGCACCGAGTGCTCCACCGGATGCGGGCTCGTGGTCAAGACCCGCGAGGGCCGGCCAATCAAGCTCGAGGGCAATCCCGAGCACCCGGTGAATGCTGGTGCGCTGTGCAGCCGCGGGCAGGCCGGCTTGCAGGGCCTCTACAATCCCGATCGCCTCGGGTCGCCGATGGCGCGCAACGCGGCGGGCGGGTTTGACGCGATCACATGGGACGACGCCATCGCACGGCTGGCCGCCAAGGTGCCAGGGGCGCAGGGCCGTCTCGCTGTCATCAATGGATACGGCGTCGGCACTTTCTCGACGCTCCTCAACGATTGGACCACCGCCGTCGGTGGGCGCGCGATCAGGTACGAACCCTTTGCGCGTGAGGCCGAGCGGCTTGCCGCTGAGCGTACGTGGGGCCGCGGTGACCTGCCCTCTTACGATTTCGCTGCCGCGCGCTATATCGTGTCGTTCGGCGCCGATTTCCTCGAGACGTGGGGCGCCACGGTCGAGCACCAGCGCGGATTCGCGTCGTCCCACGGCTTTGCCGATGGCCAGATGGCGAAGCACGTGTTCGTCGGCCCGCGGATGTCACTGACCGCCGCCAACGCTGATGAATGGGTCTCGGTCCCGGCTGGATCTGAGACGCTCGTCGCGCTGGCGATGGCCAGTCACCTTGGCAGCACGGGGACGACGCACACGCCTGACTCCGTGGGCGCTGCGACCGGCATTGATGCCGCGGTGATTCGCACGATGGCCGAGGAGTTCCGCAGCATGTCGCCGTCGCTCGCGGTGGCCGGTGGCGTGGCGGCACAGCACCGCGGTGCGATCGAACTCTGTCACGCGGTGAACCTGCTCAATCAGGCAGCCGGCAATGTCGGACGCACTGTGTCGTTCACGGCCGCACCGTTGGTGTCCGACGGATATTCGGCGGCGCAGACGCTCTTCGCCGACATGGCGAGCGGCAACGTGGCGATGGTGATCGTGCATGAGTCGAACCCGCTCTTCACCATGCCGAAGAGCGGCAAGTTCGCCGAGGCATTCGCCAAGGTGCCGTTCAAGGTATCGACCGCACAGGTGCTGGATGAAACCGCGGCGGCATGCGACCTGGTGCTTCCCAATCTGCATGCGCTGGAGCGGTGGGACGACCTGCAGCCCCGGGCCGGCTTGATCGGCCTCCTGCAACCAACTGTCCAGCCGGTGTTCGCGGCGATGCACACCGGCGACCTGTTGCTGGCCACGGCGCACAAGGTCGGCGGGGCATTGGGCGCTGCGTTCACGGCGACGACGTTCGAGGAGCACCTCAAGACGGCGTGGGGAAACGACCCCGACGCGTGGCGCGAGGCGCTGGCGGTGGGCGGCAACTTCAGCGGGGCCTCACCGGCTGCGGATGCCTCGACGGCGAGCGTGACGACGCCTGCGGCACCGGCTTCCGTCACCATGGTGGTTGGCGTTCCGACCTTCGACGGCGACGGTGAGTTCGTCTTCCTCCCGTATCCATCGTCGATGTACTACGACGGTCGCGGCGCCAACAAGCCGTGGCTGCTCGAGAATCCCGATCCGATGACCAAGATCACCTGGCAATCGTGGGTCGAGCTCCATCCTGATACCGCGCGTCGCATCGATGTGCGGGAGGGCGAGATCGTTGAACTGACATCTCCGCACGGATCGCTGCGTGCCCAAGTGTACATCTATCCGGGTGTGCGCCCCGACACCGTGGCGATGCCGATCGGACTGGGACACACCCAGTATGGCCGGTACGCCAAGGACCGCGGTGCCAACGCGCTCGACCTTGTGGGAGCCGCGAATGGACAGGGTTTCCTGCCGTATGTCGGCACCAAGGTGTCGATCACGCGAACGGGCGACTATCACAAGGTCGCCAAGACCGAGGGCACGCCCCGCCAGCTCGGCCGGGGGATCATCGAGGCGATGGCGTTCACGCATGCTGCTGCAGGCATGACGCCGGAGGAGGCCTACAAGGCGGACGGACACGCCACGCACGAGATCAACCCGCCGCGTGAGGTCGAAGCAATCGACGGGTGGTACGAGGGGCAGGTGGAACGCTCGAAGATCGGCGAGTACGGGATCGAGCATGCCAAATGGGGCATGGCGATCGACCTCTCGCGCTGCACCGGCTGCTCGGCATGTGTCACGGCCTGCTACGCCGAAAACAATATCCCGACGGTCGGCGAAGAGCAGATTTTCAAGGGCCGCGAGATGAGCTGGATGCGAATTGAGCGCTACTGGGAGGGGGGGCACGACGGCGAGCCGATCGAGGCGCGCTTCATCCCGATGCTCTGCCAGCACTGCGACAACGCGCCCTGCGAGCCGGTTTGCCCGGTCTACGCGGCTTACCATACGCCTGACGGGCTCAATGGTCAGGTCTACAACCGTTGCGTTGGCACTCGATACTGCAGCAACAACTGCCCGTACAAGGTCCGGTACTTCAACTGGCTCAAGTACAACGAGAAGGCGTGGCCGTCGCCGCTCCATCTGCAGCTCAACCCAGAGGTGACGACCCGTGCCCGTGGCGTGATGGAGAAGTGCACGTTTTGCGTCCAGCGCATTCGGGGCGAGCAGACCAGGTCACGGTTGGAGGATCGACCGCTCAACGATGGCGACATCATGCCGGCGTGCGCGCAGGCGTGCCCGTCGAAGGCCATCGCGTTCGGCAACGTGCGCGACCCGGCGGCAGCGGTGGTTGGCTGGAAGCGTGACCCGCGCGGTTATCGAGTGCTCGAGGATACGAACGTCAGGTCGTCGATCACGTATCTCGCGCGGGTGATCCATCGCGACGCCGAGCAGCCCGGTGCCGCGGCCGAGCAGGGGGGAGGGCACTAGGATGGCGGTCATCGCGCACGACCCGAGTCGGCCGACGCAGACGCACGGCGAAGTCACCCGTGATGTCCTGAAGACGATCACCGACGCCCCGACCCGAGGCTACTACATGCTCGTCGGGCTGATGGCGTTCTTCACGCTGATCCTCTTCGCGACCCTCACGGCCCTCCTCAAGGAGGGCCTCGGACTCGGAGGTTATGCACCGCCGATCATGTGGTCGGTCTACATCACCACCTTCGTTTTCTGGGTCGGTATCGGCCACGCCGGCACGCTGATCTCTGCGATCCTTTTCCTGTTCCGTTCGCCTTGGCGCACCGCGGTGTACCGCGCCACCGAGGCGATGACCGTGTTCGCGGTGATGACCGCAGCACTGTTTCCGATCATTCACATCGGTCGTCAGTGGATCTTCTACTGGCTGCTGCCGTACCCGAACCAGCGCTTCTTGTGGCCGAACTTCAAATCGCCACTGATGTGGGACGTCTTCGCGATCTCGACCTACCTGACGGTCTCGTCCACGTTCTTGATGGTGGGCCTGATTCCGGATATTGCGGCGGTGCGTGACCATGTGAGCGGCTGGAAGAAGAAGCTCTACGGCTGGTTGTCGCTGGGCTGGACCGGTGCTGATTCCCAGTGGCGCCACTACAGCCGCGCTTACCTCTACCTCGCGGCCCTCGCCACCCCGCTGGTGCTCTCGGTGCACTCCGTGGTCTCGTGGGACTTCGCCGTCTCCATCGTACCCGGCTGGCACGGAACGATCTTCGCCCCGTACTTCGTCGCGGGCGCCATCTATTCTGGCATCGGGATGGTGTTCACGCTGATGATACCGCTGCGCAAGGTGCTCAAGCTGGAGCACATGATCACCGACTACCACTTTGACAATCTGTCGAAGCTGACGTTGTTCACCGGCTCGATTCTGTTCTATGCCTACGGCATGGAGTACTTCGTGGCGTGGTACTCCGGCAATGTCTTCGAGCAGACCACCTTTTGGCGGCGCGCCTTCGGCCCGAACTGGTGGGCCGGTTGGACGATGATCATCTGCAACGCGTTTGTCTCGCAGCTCCTCTGGTTCCGCAAGATCCGGGTGAACGTGATCGCGCTCTTTGTGATCTCGATCTTCATCAATCTCGGCATGTGGTTCGAGCGCTACGTGATCGTCGTGGGGTCGCTGGCGAATGACTACCTGCCGTACGCTTGGGGTCAGCTCAATCCGACCTGGGCCGACTGGATGATCCTCCTCGGCTCGTTCGGATGGTTTGGGCTCTGGTTCTCGCTCTTCTACAAGAATTTCCCGATCGTGGCGATCCAGGAGATCAAGGAGATGATCCCGATGCCGCGCCGAACCTCGAGTGGGGGGGCGCACTGATGGCCCACAACGTCCCGGGGGTGCTCGGACAGTTCGTGCATGTTGATGGGGCGTGCGAGGCGATCCGCGACCTGCGCAAGCAGGGCCACCGCGACCTTACCGTCTACACCGCCGCCGCCAACCACGAAATCGAGGAGGCGCTGGGCGACCCGATCTCGCCGGTACGCCTCTGGACGCTGATCGGTGGCCTCACGGGCTGCACGGCCGGCTTCGCGATGGCAATCTGGATGTCGCGCGACTGGCCCCTCCTCGTGGGCGGCAAGCCGATCGCCGCGATTCCGCCGTACGTGGTCATCGGCTTCGAGCTTACCATCCTCTTCGGTTCGCTCGCCACGGTGGCCGGCATCATCGTGTTGTCGATGATGAAGTCGCTCCGTGGCCGCCCATATCACCCGACGTTCAGCGACGACCGGATCGGCGTGTTCGTACCCTGTGGGTACGACCATGCGCCCGAGGTCGAGCGCTTGCTGCAGGAACACGGTTCGGTGGAGGTGTCGCGCGATGCGTAAGATCCTGCTCGCAGCGCTGCTCGCCGGGACCGGCAGCTGCAACTGGTATTACAACGAAGTCCCTTCGCCCGATGCGCTGATGCACGCGATCCCGTGGTTCGACCACATGATCGCCTCCAAGGCCGTGCATCCATACATGACCGACAGCGTGCCGCGTATCACCCCGGCCAACACCGTGCCGCTGGGCGACACCGAGGGGGACTGGAACGCGGCGAACATGACCGGCGCCATGGCGCTGTATGGCTTCGACGTCGACCGCGCGAATGCGCTCGTCCGACCCACGAACGCCGATTCCGCCGGCACCGCCGGCTCGTCGGTGCCCGCCGTACTTCGCACCGGTGAGGAACTGTTCAATACCTACTGCATGGTGTGTCATGGCCCCGCGGGCAGCGGCCAGGGCGCTGTGCGGATGGGGGCGCCTCCGCTCAATACCGCAGTGGTCGCGGGCCGCAGCGACGGCTACATCTATAGCGTGATCCGCTACGGCCGGAACCTTATGCCGCCCTACGGCG
>JBDSMU010000113.1:0-6406 GCA_039915685.1 Gemmatimonadales bacterium
GAAGACCCAGGACTTGGCACCAATGGCTCGGCTGTCACTACCACTGAAACCTCTGCCGGCATGGTCTCGGTGTCGGCACAGCGCGTCGACGCCAACAACTCGACCCCAATCAACGAGCCGTTCACCAATGGCGGCTCGCTGTTCGTAAATGCCTTCCACGGCTTCACGATCACGTACGTCAACGTTGTCGATGTCCCGACCGCGGGCAACAACGGCTGCTCGCCGGGATACTACAAGAACCACCAGTTCCCGACCGGCTTCACGTCGACCACGACCTTTGCGTCGGTGTTCGGGAACAACGTCTATGGCGACGCCACGCTCCTCACCGTCCTGAAGACCGGCGGTGGAGGCCTCGCAGCGCTCGGACGCCAGACGGTCGCGGCGTACTTCAACGCCACAATCTACTCTGACTTCGGCTACTCCCCGCAAGATGTGATCGACGCATTCAACGCGGCAGTCGCCGGGACCGCGGCCGATCAGAACGACCTGAAGAACACCTTCGAGGCCCTGACCGATGTCGACGGCCGCATCTGCACCAACCCGACCGGGAAGTAAACCTTTTCGGAAGGCATTGAAACGAAGTACAAGGACGCCGCGGCTCAAGTCATCGAGCCGCGGCGTTCGTGTTTTACACCCCAACGTGATGGCGACGCCCTGAATCAGCGCAGCCAACGTCGCACAGCACGGAGCGCTTGCCTTGCCACCAGTCGCAACTCACCGCGCCCCGCCAGGAATGCCTCCCACCGCGCAGCATCCCGGAAGTAATGCATGTCGATCCTCGGCATGTCGTGGACACTCCCGCCCTGCAAGGCGCGGTCTAGTGTAGTGCCCACCGCATAGTCAAAAGCCTTGGCGATCTCTGCGCGCACCGCGTTGTTCACCGCACCGTACGGAGCGGCAAATGCCGACGGCCTGGCACCGAGCTCCGCCTCCATCGCATCCCGCGATCCGACGATCTCATGCACCAGCTGATCGGGGTCGATTGCTGGCAGCGATGGGTGGGTGATCGTGTGCCCACCGAACTCGATCCCATCTGCCAACATCGATCTCGCGTCTGCCCACCGCATGATTGCACGCGGCGGGTCGAACGCACCTCGCCAGGTCTCGTGCCCACCCATGCATCCCGTAACCAGGAACACCGTTGCCGGAAAGCCGTGGGCCGCGAGAATCTTGGCGGCCGGAATGAAATCGGCGAAGCCGTCGTCGAACGTGATCGCAACCGCACGCTCCGGGATCGTGCCCTCGCCGCGCATCCAAGCCACTACCTGGCCAAGTGTCACGACCGCACATCCCGACCGGCCCAACACCGCCATCTGCTCAGCAAAAACGGCCGCCGGGATCGCCGTAGGCCCCACTCCGTTCGCGATTGAGTGGTACATCAGCACATTCACGGTCGGGCTGCCTATCCTGCGTGACGATTCCCCTGCCATCTTCCAGCTCCCCTGGTGGACATGGCCGGGATGATACCGCCAACCCGCTGGATTATCAGCCGATCGGGGTCAAGGCGTGAAGATCGAGCGGAGTGGGACGTCACCCATCACAGTGCCCCGCCTTGTGGCGGCGGCGCCCACACCTCTTCCGGAGCGACTGACATGCTCATGACCATCGCGATCATCCTCTTCATCCTGTGGCTACTCGGCTTTACCGTGTTCAAGGTGACCGGCGGCCTCATTCACCTCGTGCTGGTCGTTGCCGTGATCATTTTTGTCTGGAACCTGATCACTGGTCGGAAAGCGGTCTGAGTTCGTACCGCGCGAATGACAACGGGGCCGGCGAACACGCGTTCACCGGCCCCGTTTTTTCGTCTCGTGCGGGGCTCATACCATCGCAAAGGCCAGGATCACCATCATTACCAGTGCCACCAGGAAAAGCCCCTGCTGCAACTGGAATGGTCCGCGCGGGCGGGTCCATCGCCCCTCCGGCGCGTCAGGAATCAAGATCGGGGTGCGGTCGTCGTTTGCACGGGGCAGCGGGACCGGGGGTGGCAATGGCACGACAACCTCGCAAACGGACAGAGAAGGTGAGTTCGACCGGGTGACGACCTTCGGATACCCGACGAGCACATCCCGAAAATGTTGCGGCTGACACCCCGCCGACGGATGTTGTTAGCCGTTGTCACGACTGAAAGCACCCGTTTCTGCCCGGAGTCGATCCACGATGCACCTGTTCCTCGCCTCACTGGCACCGGAGGGCGCCGACATCGCCGCACTCTTCCTCATGCTGGCGGCGCTCGTCACGGCGGCCAAGTGTGGTGGAGCAATTGCCGTCCGCTTCGGCCAACCAGCGGTGTTGGGGGAGTTGCTGGCCGGGATCGTGGTGGGGCCCGGGATGCTCGCCCTGGCCGACCCGACCGATCCAACTATCCACGTGATGTCCGAGTTCGGCGTGGTGATCCTGCTCTTCCAGATCGGCCTCCACACCGACCTTCGGTCACTTTTCAAGGTGGGGTCTGCCGCGTCGGCCGTGGGCGTCGTCGGCGTGGCCCTCCCGTTCGGCTTCGGCTACCTCGCCGCCCATCTGATGGGCCTCGCATCGCTCCCTGCCATCCTCTGCGGTGCCGCGATGACAGCCACCAGCATCGGGATCTCCGCGCGCGTCCTCGGCGACGTGGGTGTCCTCGATTCCAGAGAAGGCCGGACCGTTCTCGGCGCCGCCGTGCTTGACGACGTGATCGGACTCATCATCCTCGCCGTGACAGCCACCGTCGCATCGGGTGTGGAGATTACGCCGTTCGAGATCGCGAAGACTGCCGGGGCCGCATTCGGGTTCCTGGTCGTCGCCCTCGTCGCCGGTGAGATCCTGGCACCCCGGCTCTTTGCACTCATCGATCGGTTGCCGGTGAGCGGGACCACCGGCACGCTCGCCCTTGCGTTTGCGCTGGCATTGGCGGCCGCCGCAGACCGCGGGGGATCTGCCCTGATCATCGGTTCTTTTGCCGCCGGCCTGATCCTTCACAAAACGCCACAACGCGATACCATCGAGAATTCAACGACGGTTCTGGGCTACTTTTTTGTCCCGGTGTTCTTCGCGTCGGTCGGCGCCTCAGTCGACCTGGGCGCGCTCGCTGACCCGGCCGCGCTCAAGCTCGGGCTCGCCCTCCTCGCAATCGGCATCGTCACGAAGTTCGTCGCCGGATTCGTCCCGTTCTGGATTCCCCTTCGCTATGCGCTGGTGGGCGCCGCCATGGTGCCGCGCGGCGAAGTCGGGCTGATCTTCGCGCAGATGGGCCTCACCAGCGGCGTGATCTCCCCGGCGGTGTTTGGCGCGTTGATGATCATGGTCATCGGGACGACGCTCGTCACCCCGCCGTGGCTCGGATGGCTGGTCAGCCGGGGAACGCCGCCGGGGAGCCCGCAGGACATCGGCGGCGTGGACGACCTGGTGTCGGGAGAAAGGCGCCCCTGACCCCCATCACTCGCCCGAGGCGCTCACTGGCCAGAAGCGGGTAATCGACCGATCGGGATCCAAGCGCGTGACGTCCCAGACACTGCGCAGCAGCAGCAACGCCGCAGTGAGCAGCAGCACCGCGCCACCCTGGTGCAGCACGCCGAGGACCACCGGCACCCCCAGCATGAGCGTGGCGACGCCCAGCCCAAACTGCAGCACGCCCATCGCGAGGAGCGCGTGCAGGAGCCACAGCGCCTGGCCCGGGAGGTGGCGACGCCTCGAGCGCGCCCACACCGCCATGATGGCCAGCACGGTGAGCGTGGCGACGACCCGATGGTTGAACTGCACGGCGGGAATGTTCTCGAAGATGTTCCGCCACCATGGCAACAGCCTGCCATAATTGTCCGGCACCAGCTGTCCGCCCATCAACGGGAAGGTGTTGTACGCATGCCCCGCGCGGAGGCCGGCTACGAACGCCCCCGCCACGGCGGTGATGGCGGTCAACGCCACCAGCAGGGCGGCGCGACGACGGAGCCGGATCAAGGCCGGATCGTGACTTCTCAGGGCAGGCCAGAGCAGATCAGCGGCGATCCAGACAGTCGCCGAATAGATCACCAGGGCCGCCGAAAGGTGGGCGGCCAGCCGATACTGACTCACGCTCACGCGATCGCTCAGGCCACTCATCACCATGAACCAGCCGAGCGCTGCCTGGAAGATCAAGAGGAGCAGGAGGAGGATGAGGCGTTGCCGCATCGCCCGCGGGACCACGCCCTTGAGCAGGAAGACCGCGAACGGCAGGACAAAGGCGAGACCCACCACGCGCGCCCAGAGCCGGTGCGCGTATTCCCAGAGATAGATGCGCTTGAATGCGTCGAGCGACATCCCGGCATTGAGCTGTTCGTACTGCGGAATGGCACGGTAGCGGGCGAACTCCGTTTCCCAGGCGGCGGCGCCGATCGGTGGCAGCACCCCCGATACCGGCTTCCATTCCGTGATCGACAGTCCGCTCTCGGTGAGGCGGGTAGCGCCGCCGATAAGGATCAGGACCAGCAGCATCGCCGCCCAGATGGCGAGCCAGATCCCCAGCGCACGTTCGGCCGGGCCGCGCATCATCCGCCCCTGAGGATTGTCCGCATCCGGATGGCGAGCTTCTCGATCTCCTGCAACCCCTGACGAACCTCCTCTGCCATCCTCGCCTCGGGCAGCAGCAGGAGCTGCGTCTCGGCGAGGAGCGCCGCCAGCGGGTTGGCCATGTCGTGGCGGAGCTTCGACAGTGGGTCAGTCTGGCTCATGAGGCCTCCGAAAGAGTGGGCGCGCGCGGGTTTGGCGCGGGAAGCTCGCCGACGCCGGGGATGTCCCGGATTGACGAACGGACCCCGCCGCCGGGAGCGCCGCACCGTGGAGCCGGTCCGAACCGGGGTTGACGAAGAGGAGCGCGGCTCGTATCCTCGTGTGCTTCCGATCCCTCCGCACGGCGTCCATCTGCCAGCAACGCGCGACCAACGCGTATCCCAAACGACCATTCCCAACAACCCGAACTGCTGCTTCCGTCATCCCGTGCACTGTGCATTGGCACGGCGAATGACTCGACCCGGAGACCTGCCGTGGATATCGCCGAACTGAAACAGAAATCCGTCGCTGAACTGCACGTGCTGGCGTCGGAGTTGAACATCACCAACTATTCGGGCCTCCGCAAGCAGGACCTCATTTTTCGGATCGAACAGTCGCTGCTCGACAAGGACACGGTTATCCGCGGCGAGGGTGTGCTGGAAATCCTGCCGGAGGGCTACGGATTCCTGCGCTCCCAGGACTGGAACTATCTATACGGCCCGGACGACATCTACGTATCACCGAGCCAGATCAAGCGGTTCGACCTGCGCACCGGCGACACCATCACGGGACAGGTCCGCCCACCCAAGGAGGGGGAACGCTACCTCGCCCTGCTCAAGGTCGAGAGCGTCAACTACGACGAACCGGAGAAGACGAAAACCCGGATCGCGTTCGACAACCTGAAGCCGCGCTATCCTGACTCACGTATCCGTCTCGAGCGGAAGGAAAGCGACCTCTCGATGCGAGTGGTTGACCTGATGTCGCCGATCGGCAAGGGCCAGCGCGGGCTGATCGTGGCTCCACCCAAGGCCGGCAAGACGATCCTGATGCAGAAGCTTGCGAACGCGATCGCCGAGAATCACCCCGAGTGCTACCTGATCGTCCTCCTCATCGATGAGCGTCCGGAGGAGGTGACCGACATGCAGGAGAACGTCCAGGCCGAGGTGATCGCCTCGACCTTCGACGAACCGGCGGACCGGCACGTGCAGGTGGCAGACATGGTGATTGAAAAAGCAAAGCGATTGGTCGAGCATGGCCGGGACGTGATCATCCTCCTCGACTCGATCACCCGATTGGCCCGCGCGCACAACGTGGTGGTGCCACACTCGGGGAAAATTCTGTCAGGCGGCGTTGACGCCAATGCGCTGCAGAAGCCAAAGCGCTTCTTCGGCGCGGCCCGGAACATTGATGGCGGCGGATCGCTCACGATCATCGCGACGGCGCTGATCGACACCGGCTCGCGCATGGACGAAGTGATTTTCGAGGAGTTCAAGGGCACCGGCAACGCCGAGCTCGTGCTGGATCGTCGACTTGCGGATCGTCGCATCTATCCGGCGATCGACATCAACAAATCCGGCACCCGAAAGGAAGAATTGCTGCTCACCAAGGACGAGCTCAACAAGGTCTACCTCCTGCGCAACTTCCTCGCCGAGATGCCCGTTGTCGAGGCAATGGAGTTCCTGCTCGGCCGGATGAAGCCGACCAAGAACAACAAGGAATTCTTCGCCACCATGGCGCAGTAGGCGGACGGCCGGTTGACGGACCGCGATCAGCAGGCATCCGGCATTCCCCACTCGGGTCGCGTACTCGCCCTGGACTGGGGCACTTCGCGCATCGGCGTGGCGATCACCGACGCGATGCAGATCATCGCCACCCCGCTGGCCACACTCCGGCGGCGTACGGGCAAGCG
>JBDSMU010000034.1:0-12528 GCA_039915685.1 Gemmatimonadales bacterium
CGCCGAGCTCGACCTGTTGGCTGGATCGCTGCAAAGCGCGGCCGCGGTGTTTGCAGGGTGAGGATGAACGAGTTGTACCAGAGCGTGATCATCGAGCACGATCGGTCGCCGCGCAACTTCCGGACGATCGACGGTGCCACGCACCATGCCGACGGTCGCAACCCGCTCTGTGGCGATGAGGTGAGTGTCGAACTGGTGGTGACCAACGACGGCACCATTGCCGACGTCGCGTTCCAGGGAACCGGTTGCGCTGTTTCGCGCGCTTCGGCGTCGATGATGACCGTGGCACTCCGCGACCATTCGACCGACCACGCGCGGGAACTCTTCGCCCGATTTCACGCGTTGCTCGTTGATGGTGGCACCACGGATGAGCTGGGCAAACTGGCGGCATTTGAGGGGTTGGCGGCGTTCCCGATGCGGATCAAGTGTGCGACAATGGTGTGGCACGTGATGAAAGCGGCGCTGGACGAGAAACAGGAAGCCAGCGCCACGAAGTAGCAGAAAGTTCAACATGTCGGATTGGGTCCGCTGCGGGCCCGACCGTATAAAGGAGAGTCCATGGACCCCGAAATGATGGTCAAGCCGATGCGCGACGAACTCACCCGCCTGGGTGTCGAGGAACTGCGATCGGTCGAGGAAGTCGATGCTGCGCTGGGCGGCATGCAGGGCACCGCACTGGTGTTCGTCAACTCGGTTTGCGGCTGCGCTGCCGGGGGCGCTAGGCCGGCGATGACAAAGGCGATGAGCGCCGATGGCAAGCGTCCTGACAAGGTCTACACCGTGTTTGCCGGGCAAGATCTCGACGCCACGGCGCGTGCTCGCAGCTACTTCGGCGAGTACCGGCCGTCATCGCCGTCAGCTGCACTGCTCAAGGATGGCGAAGTGGTCGCATTCGTCCATCGGCACGAAATCGAAGGGCGCTCCCCCGACCAGATCGCCAGCGACCTTGTGAACGCCTTCGAGCAGCACTGCGCGTGAGCGGACACGTCTTCCACCCAGGTCACGACGAACTGCACGGCGTCACCGTGATGGTGACAGGCGCGAGCGGGCGCACCTACCTCGGGCGGTGGCACGAACGCGCCGCGCGGGGTGTGACCATGAAGGATGTTGCGATCCGCGAGCCCGACAGCGACATCGCTCTCGACGCGTGGCTGGCGCGTCAGCGGAAGTTCGGGCTCGATGCCAGCGAGAAGTTCATGATTGTGCCGAACGACGAGGTTGGAGCGGTCGAGAAGTTCTAGCGCCGTCGGGGGTCTGTCACCGCGCTGGGTCGTGCGATCCATCACGCGGCTCGGTCGACGGGCCCACCAACCGTCGGCTCGGAAGCCCGCCCATTCGGCACCCGTATGATCCGAGCCTCCTCTGGCGGACCCGCCGCACCTCGCCGCAGGGACGGGCGCAGCTGACGACTGACGACCAACGGCGACACAGCCAACGACTGACGGCGACGACTGCTCTTCGACGCGCCCGTTACTCCGGCCCCGCAATCAACGAGACCAAAACGAACCCAATGAGTGCGCCACTCACCGTAGCGGCAAGTACAGTTCCGACTCCCCCGCTGGTGGAATCGGAATCCCGCGCGAACGACGAGCTAATTCCAAAGGCGACTAGGCCGCCCAATACCGCTCCACCCAGAGCCGCTTGCTGCCGCGGCCCTGCAAGTACTGTTGGGACGGTCCTGCGTTCCGACGCGGCAATCGGTGAGGCCCCAACGCGCAATGCGTGCAGGGTCGGCCCGGGGCGCGGTGCGACTTGAGTGGTGTCGTGGGCAACAGGTGCCACCGCCAACCCTACCACCAACATCAATGCGATCATTACTCGACACCCCTTCCGGCAATGCCGGTCACAGCTAACGACCGACGACCTTCGGATTATGGCTCAGATTGATCGGTCATCGGTCATCGGTCATCGGTTTTTCCCTAGTCTCTAGTCTCTAGTCTCTAGTCTCTACCCTTCCGTCAATCAAAGAAAATCTCGCCTCCGCCCCCGCTGTTCCCAAGCCGCGAGTTCACCACGTTGTTGAACACCGACCCGAACGTGTAGTTGAGACCGACCGACGTGTAGTAGCGGTAGTTGGTCTGGAGTTGGCGGAGGCGGAGCAGGATCTCTTCCTGCGACGCGCCTGCAGCGGAGAGTGTGATCTGGTCGCGCACTCGGTTGTACGAGCCGTTGATGTTGAACGAAAGCCCCTTCAGCAATCGAATGTTTATCCCGCCGTAGACGCCCAGAGAGTTCTGGCTGAAATCGTTCAGGTAGTTCGACCCGGAGATTCCGACGTTCGCACTGCCCCAGGTCGTCCGGGTGGCGTAACTCAGCGAGAGGTTCTCGAAGGCCCGGGTCTCCTGGTCTTTCCCGAAGATGGTGCGCTCGGTGTAGTCGTACCGGACCAGGCCCACGCTATAGGCGAGAATCAGGCGCCGGCGGGTGTACTCGCTGTAGGGCATGAAGTCGTATTCGATAGTCGGCGCGAACCGTGTTGCGAGGTCGATGTTCTGCTGGGTGGAGCTGTTGCCGCTGAAGGTGGCGCCGGCGGAGAGGTGTGGTCCGAGCGATTTGACCAGCAACCCGCTGGCGAAGTAGCTGTGGCTATTGGCCTCGAAGAGGTCTCCATCGCCCAGGTCGTAGGTGCTCTTGCTGGAGTTTCCCGAGAATGACATGCGGAACTTCCAGTCTTCGGTGACACGACCGGCCGATAGGTTGGCGCTGACGTACTGCGACTTCGATTGCGACTCACCGTTCAGGAATGCATTACCGCCGAGCGAGAAGACCCAGTGATTCCAAGGGTCGTGCACAGGTGCCTGTGGGGTGTTGTCGTTTGGGACGTTGAAATTGATCGCGAGGCTCGCACCCCGGGGCGTGCGGAGCACATAGCGGGCGAGGCCCACCTTGAGTACGCGAGTGAACTCCTTGCGCTGCTCGTCGGAAGTCGCGCCCTGCTTTGTGCTGTACTTGATCTCGTCGTCGAGTCCGGCAAATTCCTTCTGGCCCACGAACTTGAGCGTCACCTCCGACCCGCCACCGCCGCTGCCGAGCGACGTGGATATGACATGCACCTGAGCGTCGGTGCGGTCCCGGACATAGCTCACCCAGGTCAGCTCGGTGCGGAGATAGTCGAAGTCGCAGCCGACCGAGGCGCAGTCGAGGAAGAGGCGGAGCGCCGACGTGGTGTCGGCAGCGGCGGGCGCGGGCATGTCCTGGCCACGCAGGGTGATGGGCGCAACAAGAACGGCTAGAAGCACGGCGATGCGGCGAAGGCAATGCATGCGACCTCAGGGGAAGGGGGGACCCTCACATGAATTCTCAACACATACACCCGGGAGTGTCAACGAGTTTCGGGCGGGGTCCGGCACGCGGCTAGGTAGTTGGTCCATCGACGCCCGTCACGCAGCTCGGTCAACGGGTCCACCAACCGTCGGCTCGGAAGCCCGCCCATTCGGCGCCCGTATGATCCGAGCCTCCTCTGGCGGACCCGCCGCACCTCGCCGCAGGGCCGGTCACAGCTAACGACTGACGACACTGCTTCGGCTCGGCCGCACCTCGCCGCTGCTCACAGCTAATGACCGATGACCTTCGGACCACGGCTCAAATTCATCGGCCATCGGTCATCGGCCATCAGTCATCGGTCATCGGTCATCAGTCATCGGCCATCGGCTCTTACAACTCCACCTCCCGCGTCTCCCGCACCAGTGCAATTCCCACCAGTGCCAGCGCGCCCGACGCGGCGATGTACCAACCCACCGCAGCCAGGCCGTGGTGCCGTGCGAGCCAGATGGAGGCGTAGGGCGCCAGTGATGCCCCCAGGATCCCGCCCAGGTTGTACGTAATCGCAGTGCCACTGTAGCGAACCGTGGTCGGGAACTGCTCGGAAAGGTGCGTGCCAAGAGGGCCGTATACCGCGCCGATCAGCCCCATACCCACTACGGACATCACCAGGGCACCGGTGTAACCGGCGTTGAACAGCGGCTCAAACGCCACCATGCCGAACGCCACCACCAGCAGGTTCGCCCAGACAGCAACCGCTCGACGCCCCCGCTCGGCCAGCCAGGCCGCAACGGGGATCGCGATTGCAAACGCCACCGCCCCCGCAAGTTGGAAGACGAGGAAACGGTTGCGGTCGATCCCCATCTCGCTGGTACCCCACGAGAGTGTGAACACGGTCATCACATAGAACAGCACGAACGTCGAGAGCGACAGCAGCACTCCCACGCCAAGTGCCGGGAGGTGATCGCGCGCCACTTCCAGCATCGGGAGCCGGACGCGATCTGCGGCTGCCTTCTCAAACACAGGCGTCTCGGTGATCGCGAGTCGCACATACAGCCCGACCGCCACGAGGACGGCGCTTCCCACGAACGGCAGCCGCCAGCCGTAGCTCAGGAACTGTTTATTGGTGAGCACCTGCGAGAGCAGCAGGAAGATGGCGCCCGAAAAGAAAAAGCCGACCGGCGCGCCGAGTTGCGGGAACATCCCGTACCAGGCGCGCTTCCCCGGAGGCGCATTCTCCACCGCGAGCAGGACGGCCCCGCCCCATTCGCCACCCAGTCCAAGCCCCTGGCCGAATCGGCAGAGCGCGAGGAGCATCGGCGCCCAGATCCCGATCGACTGGTAGGTGGGTAACAGCCCAATCGCGACAGTCGAGATACCCATGGTGAGCAGCGCGGCCACCAGCGTCGCCTTTCGACCGATCCGGTCACCGAAGTGCCCGAAGAGCGCCGCGCCCACCGGCCGGGCAAAGAAGGCAATCGCGAAAGTTGCTAGCGACGCGAGGGTCGCAGCCGCGGGGTCGGCGCTGGGGAAGAAAAGCTGCGGGAAGACGAGGACTGCTGCCGTCCCATAGATGTAGAAGTCGAAGAACTCGATCGCCGTCCCGACCAGGGACGCGAACAGGATTCGACGGGGAGAGTTGGCGGGCATTCGATATGGTAACGCGTCTCACGGTCGCTACGCACCTTCGACCACCTGTCGACTTGGCCGTCGGTGCGCCGTTGGTCGAGTGAGCAGCGATGATTTCGCCACGGCACTACGTTGTACGGTCCTCCACCATCGGAGCCCCGCTTCATGTCCCACCCCGCCGTTCACGTCGATCACGTCACCAAGCGTTTCTCCGGTCACACCGCCGTGAGCGACCTGTCGATGGAGGTACCCGCTGGCGGGATATTCGGCCTCCTTGGCCCCAACGGCGCGGGGAAGTCGACCACGATCCGGATGATCATGGACATCATCGAGCCCGACGAGGGCACGGTGCAGCTCTTCGGGACACCAGGGACGGGGCGGGAACTGTCGGACCGGGTCGGCTACCTCCCCGAAGAGCGCGGTTTGTACAAGGAGATGAAAGTCTTCGATCACCTGGTCTTCCTCGCCGAGGCGAAGGGGATCCGACGCGCCGAAGGGAAGAAGCGGTCGTTGGCGTGGCTCGACCGGTTGGGCATTGCCGATTGGGCCCAGAAGAAAGTCGAGGATCTTTCGAAAGGGATGCAGCAGAAGGTCCAGTTCGCCGGAGCTCTCCTCCACGACCCTGAGTTGCTGATCCTCGACGAGCCGTTCAGCGGCCTCGACCCAGTCAACTCCCAGGTGCTCAAGGACGTGGTCGTTGACCTGGCGCGCAACGGGCGCACGGTGCTCTTCTCGACCCACATCATGGAGCAAGCCGAGCGGATGTGCGATCGGATCGTGATCATCGCACGGGGCCAGAAGGTGGTTGACGGCACGATGGCCGACGTGAAGCGGGAGGCGGGCGGTCGGCACATTGCGTTGGCGTTCTCGCACGACAAGGAGAAAGCGCTCGCTGTTTTGGCCGACCCCGCGCTTGTAGCGCGGACCGATGATTACGGTGCCAGTGCCGAGGTGGAGATGGCGGAAAGTGCCGATCCACAGCGGCTACTCGCGTTGCTGGTGAGTGAAGGCGTGGGACTCAGCCGATTCGAAATCGTTGAGCCGTCGCTTCAGTCGATCTTCATTGCCAAGGTGGGGGACGCACAGGTGGCGCATCGCAGTGAAGCCAAGGAGAGGGCCGCATCATGAACAAGACGTTTGCGGTGATTCGTCGCGAGTTCGTTGCCCGGGTGCATACCCGCTCGTTCCTGATTTCGACACTACTGGTCCCGGTGTTCTTCGTCGCCATCATGGTGATTCCCGCTATGATGATGACGGGCACCAGTCGCAGCATGAGAGTGGCGATCGTCGACGGCACGACCAGCGATGTTGGCGCGCGCATCGAATCGCGCATGGCGCTTGAAAAGCTTGGTGATTCGGTGTCCGTGCCTCGCTATACCGTGACCAGGGTTTCTGCCGCCGAGCGCGTCGATGACGTGCGTGATTCAATCGTGGCACTCACCGGGCTGGGCAAGAAGCGAGAGATCGAGTCATTCGATGGCGTGCTCGTGGTGCGCGATGACGCGCTCGCAACCGGTGAGCTCGAGTACTACGGTACCAATGTCGGATCGCCCGAGGCGATGGGCCGCCTCGAGAATGTCCTCAGGCAGGTGGTGACCGGCACCCGGTTCGAGCAGAGCGGCATCGAGCCTGCAGTCGTGGCCCGCGCCATGGAGCGAGTCAATGTCTCGACCCACAAGGTCACCGAAGGCAAGGCGACCGGCGAGAGCGGCGGCGCGTCATTTATCATCGCATACGCGATGGGGTTCATCCTGTACTTCGGCGTCTTCATGTACGGCCAGCAGACGATGACGTCTGTTGTCGAGGAGAAGACATCGCGCATCATGGAGGTGCTTGCCTCGTCGCTCACCCCGTTCCAGATGCTCCTCGGTAAGGTGATCGGGGTTGGGGTGACTGGCCTTCTGCAGATGGGGATCTGGGGCACCACGATCTTCCTGGTGACATCCCAACGAGAACGGCTTGCCTCGCTCGTGGGCGTGAGCCCCGATGCGATGCAGCAGATGCCGATCCCCACCATGCCGGTCGATCTGCTTGTTGTCTTCCTTATTTACTTCGCGTTGGGCTTCCTGCTCTACGGTGCGCTCTTCGCCGCGATCGGATCAATGTGCAATTCCGTCAAGGAAACACAGCAGTACGCCAGCGGCGTGATGATGCTGATCGTCTTCGGCTTCTTCGGCGTGTTCGCGATGATCAACGACCCCACCGGCGGCATCGGCATGGTGATGTCGTACGTGCCGTTCTTCTCTCCGTTTGTGATGCCAGTGCGCTGGTCGCTGGCTTCGGTGCCGCTGCACGAACTCGCACTGTCAATCGGCGCGATGATCGCTGCACTCATCGCGGTGTCTTGGCTCGCTGGGCGGATCTATCGCACCGGCATCCTTATGTACGGCAAGAAGCCATCCCTTGGCGAACTTTTCCGCTGGGTGCGCGCCGGGTAGCTCACGCACTGACAGCGGGTGGCGGGGGTCCGTCACGGGGTCTCGGGCACGTCGGTCTCGCACGTGGCTCGGTCGGTGCGCCGTCCAACCGTCGGACCCACGCGGTAGCCCGTTCGCACCGCATCAGCACTGTAACCACAGATCGCGATGGCTCACTCCTGCTCCCTGTGGGTCCTCCTCTGGCCGACGCGCCCGTACCTCGCCACGGTCGAGGTTCGCGCATGCCGTTGGGTAGTGGCAAGCGGGTTCGCGGCGCGCGGAGTAAGTCCGACCAAGCAGCGTGTCGCTCACCCGCGAGCCAGCGCCCGAACCGCTAGACCGCGTGAACGAACCCCGCGACCGAGCCGCGTGACGGAACGGTCGTCTCGCCCTGTCCGGTTGCTCTATACTTCGCGGATGAGCAACCACGACGTCATCGTTCTCGGTGGTGGCCACGCCGGCACCGAAGCAGCCGCGATGGCCGCGCGACGCGGCGCGCGCGTGCTGCTGCTGACACAGCAACTCGAAACCATCGGTCAGATGTCATGCAACCCCGCCATCGGCGGGATCGCCAAGGGCACTGTGGCACGCGAGGTCGACGCACTCGGCGGCATCATGGGTCGCGCCACTGATCGAGCGATGTTGCAGTTCCGGATGCTCAACGAGAGCAAGGGACCGGCTGTCGCAAGCCCGCGCGCGCAGTGCGATCGCGCTCTCTATCGCAGTGCCGTGCGGCAGCTTCTCGAAACCGTGCCGTCGAAGCATCCGATTCATTTGGTGGAAGGAATGGCTGTTCACTTTCTTCTGAACGGCGACCGCGTGACCGGTGTGGTTGCCAGCGATGGTAGGTGCTTCGAGGCCCAGGCAGTTGTGATCACTACCGGCACCTTCCTGAGGGGCCAGATTCACGTGGGCACTCAACTCACTATCCCCGCGGGACGGGTCGGCGAGCCACCTTCAATAGAAATCTCGCAACATCTTAGGGCTATGGGACTTACCGTCGAACGTTTCAAGACGGGCACTCCGCCACGGGTGGATGGCCTTACCGTAGATTTCCGCGCCATGCAGCGGCAGGACAGCGATCCGGCCCCCTATTGGTTTTCGTTCCATGAGCGCGCGCCACATCCAGACCCTGTCCCCTCATGGCTCACTTGGGCAGGCGAGCCGGTGAAGGATCTGGTGCGGAAACACATCGCAGAGTCGGCGCTTTATGGTGGGGTGATCTCGGGAGCGGGCCCCCGTTATTGCCCGAGTGTCGAAGACAAGATCGTGAAATTTCCCGATGCGCCAAGACATCAGGTGTTTCTCGAGCCGGAGGGTCGCGACACCGCTGAACTGTATGTCGGCGGGCTCTCGACGTCGCTGCCTCCCAACGTGCAACTCGCGATGCTCCGACTCGTGCCGGGCCTCGAGGCCGTCGAGATGACCCGACCCGGATACGCCATCGAGTACGATTACCTCCCACCCACTCAATGCGACGCAACCCTCGCCATCCGTGGCATCTACGGCCTCTACTCGGCGGGGCAGATCAACGGCACCACGGGATACGAGGAGGCCGCAGGGCAGGGAGTCGTGGCTGGACTCAATGCTGCCGCCCACGCACTCGATCTCGAACCGGTGCGGTTGGGCCGCGACGAAGCGTACTGCGGTGTGCTGGTTGACGACTTGGTGACCAAGGGAGTCGATGAACCCTACCGTCTCTTCACCTCGCGCGCCGAGCATCGCTTGCTGCTCAGGCAGGACAACGCGTTACGTCGACTGGCGCCGCTCGCGACCAAGCTGGGCCTGTGGAACGACGCCGAGCGGCGCGCGGCCGATTTGCGCCTGGAGGCAGAGGAAGCAGTGCACAAGCTGGCGGTGGATACCGTGATCTCACCACTCGAAGCCGCTCCGTTGCTGGTGTCGGCCGGTTCCGATCCGCTTTCGGAGCCGGTTCGGGTGGTGGAGCTGGTGAAGCGCCCGGGCGTTCCGCTGAGCGCTGCGCTGGCGGCGGCTGGAGTGACTGTTGACGCCGAGCATGCCGAATGGGCCGCTATCGAGGTCCGCTACGCCGGATATCTCGCCAAGGAACGGGACGCAGTGCGCAGGTTGCGCCGGCTGGAAGCGTCTCCGCTGCCCGCGGACCTTGAATACGCCGTGTTCGAGCAGCTATCTATTGAGGCGCGGCATAAGCTCGAGTTGATCCGTCCCGCCACCATAGCCCAAGCTGGTCGGATACCTGGCGTTTCTCCTGCGGATCTTCAGCATTTATTGGTTGCGGTTATGCGCCGGAAGCCCTCTGTTTCACGTGAAACACCTCCTTAGCCAACGACACAGGACTTTTTCGTCCGAGCGCTGATCTGAGTGGGCGCTCATCCCGTTTCACGTGAAACACCGTCTTTGTGACGAAAGTGCGCACGGCGGCGTCCTATTCCGCAAAGTGTCCTTCTCCCGTCCGACCTAAAGCCCTATCTTCTTTCGCTCTACCCCCAGTCGATGAGACCACCAATGGCTCGTACGATCGCGATCGCCAATCAAAAGGGTGGAGTCGGAAAAACGACTACCGCCGTCAATCTTGCTGCGTCGCTGGCGATTGCGGAGCGCCGCACCCTGCTCATCGACGCCGATCCGCAGGGCAATGCTACGTCAGGCTTGGGCGTCGACAAAGCCGAGGTGACGGGATCCCTCTACGACGTTCTGATCGACGGGGCGACAATCGCCAGCGTGGTTCGGGCCGACCCGCAACTCCCCTTCCTGCATGTCCTGCCTGCCACCCAGGATCTGGTTGGGGCGGAAATCGAGCTCATCAACATCGAGCGCCGGGAAGAGGTGATGCGGCGGGCGCTGGAAACGATCGTCGGAGAGTACGAGTACATCCTCATTGACTGCCCGCCATCGCTCGGCCTGGTAACCCTGAACGTACTTACTGCCGCCGACGCAGTGATCATTCCGATTCAGTGCGAGTACTATGCGTTGGAAGGTATCTCCCAGCTACTAAACACGATACGGCTTGTCCAGCAGAACTTCAACCCCGACCTGCAGATTGATGGCGTCCTCCTGACCATGTACGATGCCCGTCTCAATCTGTCACGTCAGGTGGTCACCGAAGCGAGGGAGTATTTCGGACCGAAGGTCTTCCGCAACGTGATCCCCCGCAACGTGCGTCTCGCCGAAGCGCCGTCGTTCGGGAAGCCGATTTTGCTGTACGACCTCCAGTCGGCTGGTGCCAAGAGTTACCTGTCGGTGGCCCAGGAGCTTACCAAGCGCACCGAGGCGTTGTCGCGTTCAGGTTCGCGGGGGGCGACGCCATGACCGAGAAGCGATTGGGTCGTGGGCTCGAAGCGTTGCTTGGGCCGATGTCGCGTGAGGTGAGCGAGCAGAGTGGCACGTTGCGCGAAGTAGCCGTCACATCGATCAGCGCCAACCCGTGGCAGCCACGTCGCTCGTTTGACGCCGATGCACTGACCGAACTCACTGCATCGATTGATGCATCGGGATTGTTGCAACCAATTTCTGTGCGCCCTGTTGGTGCGCGCTTCGAACTCGTCGCTGGTGAGCGCCGCTGGCGCGCCGTGCAGGCACTGGGCTGGAGCAAGATCCCCGCGATCGTGCGAGAACTCGACGACCGCACCGCCCTCACCCTTGCGATGATCGAGAACCTGCAGCGCGATGATCTCTCGGCGCTCGACGAGGCGCTCGGGTTCCAACGCCTTATGCAGGAGTTCTCGATGCCGCAGGCGGAAGTGGCGCGCCTGGTCGGCAAGGATCGATCAACCGTGTCCAACACATTGCGCCTGCTCAAGCTTCCCGCCGACGTGCAGGAGCTGTTGCAAGAGAAGCAACTGACCGAGGGTCACGGTCGAGCACTGCTCGGTCTCGACGAGGCTGCGCAGATGTCGCGTGTTGCCGCCGATGCCGTGACGCACGGATGGTCGGTGCGCGAAGTGGAAGCGAAGGTGCGCGGTGATGGCACCGAACAGGCACGCCCCCGCAACATGATGAAGAAACCGGCAGCGCAGAAGCCAGCGAGCGCCGATGCGCGGCGGGTCGAGGATGCCCTCCGCAAGCGACTCGGCACTGATGTACGGCTTACCGCCAAGCGTCGCGGTCGGGGCCTGCTGTCGATCTCCTATTACTCCAACGATGACCTCGCGCGCTTACTCGAGATGATGCTGGGAAAGCCCTTCGAGGGATGAGCCCGGCCCCGCGGTCGCCGCACGGCCCGGTCCGTGCGTGTATGGACACCCCGATCCAGACGTCGAAGTAGGATTGGCGGAAGGGTCCACCTGTCGGAGGCCAACTCCTGCCGACATGGCCCGATCCATTACCGACGTGTAACCGGAGAAGTGCCGATGCGATGGAAGTTGCCTGCCTTGACCCCACTCACGCTGGCCTTGCTGCCTGCAATGCTGGGCGCGCAGGCCCGACTGGACACCGTGGTCGCAGGGCCACACTATCACGCGAACGGGTTCGTCCGGATGCTCGCCGGTACCAATTGGCGTGAAGTCTGGAAAGCATCGATCGCCGTCCCAGTACTCGACCTGGGGACCTACGCCGGTGGCATTGTCCCGTTCAAGCAGGGAGGCAACCAGAGCAAGACCCTTCGCTTCCACGGCTCGGACGGCCAGACCTATGTCTTCCGCTCGACCGACAAGGACACCCACAACGCCCTGCCGAAGGATCTCGCCAACACTCCCGTCGGTGCGGTGATCCAGGATCAAAGCAGTGCGTTCCATCCCACCGCCCATCTCGCTGTCGCTGTCTTCCAGGAACGCCTCGGCCTCCTTCAGGCTGTTCCCACGCTCTACGTGATGCCCGACGATGCCCGCCTGGGTGAGTTTCGGAAAGATTTCGCGGGCAAGCTCGGTCAGATGGAACTGCGCCCCGAGGAAGCAGAGGACAACGATCATGTCTCGTTCGGTGCGGAAGCGATTGATGGTTCCGACAAGGTGCTCGAAGAACTCGAGAAGAGCCTCGACCGCGAGATCAACATCCGCGAGTACCTTGCGGCCCGACTGCTCGACTTCCTGATCAACGACACCGATCGTGGCGCCGATCAGTGGCGATGGGCGCGCTTCGATCATGGTGACCACGACACCTATCGTCCGATCCCGCGCGACCGCGACTACTCGTTCATGAACGCCAACGGCTTCATCGTGCACGTCGCGCGTGGGTCGTTGCCGAAGGTGCAGGCGTTCAAGACCACGATGCCCAAGGTGAGCTCGCTCACGTTCATGACCCG
>JBDSMU010000057.1:0-22860 GCA_039915685.1 Gemmatimonadales bacterium
TAGAAGACGGTGCCATTCACCTCGCCGGAATCGTGCAACGGGAGGATGTGCGGGTGCTGTAGATGCGCGGTGGTCTTGATCTCGGCGAGAAAGCGATCGACGCCAATCACGGCGGCCAGCTCCGGACGCATGACCTTCACCGCCACCTTCCGGTGATGCCTCTGGTCCTCGGCGAGATACACCGTGGCCATGCCGCCCTGCCCGATTTCGCGGTCGAGCGTGTAGCGACCTTCGAGAGCGGCGGCGAGCGCCGCGTGCTTGTCGCTCATGGCTTTGCTCCCTGGTTGCCGCTCAGGCGGCGGATGTATGCAGGAAGATTCTGTAGCACCATGATGCGCGTCGATGGATTGACGCGTACCATCACGAAGGTCGAGCCGTCGGGCGAAATATCGTAATTCGCATGCGGTGTGGCCGGAGAATATGCGGCGAGCGAGAACAGCGCGGTGCGCGACGTCACCGAGGGAACGGTCGCGAGCGCGAGTTTCACGGCGTTCAGTTGGGGGTTCCCGGCTTCGCCACCGCGGTAGAAAAGTTCGCCGCCCGAGGGATGCCAGACGGGCTCGGAGCCGCCGCCGATCGAGACCTGTATCTGCTCACCATCGCCGGCGAGTGGGCGGAGGTAGAGCTCGTCCCGACCGGAAAGGTTGGAGACGAAGGCAAGCCATCGCCCATCTGGCGACACCGCAGGGTAGGTCTCCGCAAATCGCGTTGCGACGAGCGGTGTGATCGGCCCCCGGCCGCCGTTCGTGATCAGCCCAATATCGTTGCCCGTCGCGGAGTCGAGGGAGACCGTGACGATGCCACTCTGGTCGGGGAGCCACACGCCGGTGTAGCCGACCTGCGGCGTGGTGAGGAGCGATTCCGGCGGCTGGCTGCTGCCTGGCGAGACGCGGTGAATGCCGAGGACTCCGCCCGTCGTGGCGAGGTAGTTCAGCGAACGACCGTCGGGCGCCCACGATGGGTCGTGTCCGTCTCGCGCAAACGTGGTGCGTGTCATCCCGCCGTCAGCACGATTCAACAGCCACACATCCCGGCCATCCACACCGGTGAAGTCGAGCGCAATCCGCCTACCGTCGGGTGAAAACCGCGGCGAATGGAAGTTGCGCTTCTCGTCGGTGACCGGTCGGATCATTCCGGCGCGGTCGACATACGCGAGCGAGCGCGCCTCCTCGGGCACATAGACCAGCGTCCCCGTCCTGGAGAGATCAAACTGTGAGGCACCCGTTCCGGACAGGGAGATGCCCGTGGCGATGGTGACCGACCGGCCAGTGACGCGTCGGGCATCCGGATCGAAAGGCACGGCCTCGATCGAGCCGTTCGTCAACGAGTAGACCAGGAACCCCGAGCTGTAACGGAGTTGCACGACTTGGGCGTCGAGCAGCGGGACGACCGCCCCGTCCTTCAGGTCAAGGATCACGATCGGGCCGGTCGACGTGCCGGAAGGTCGCAAGATCCCGACCACAAAGCGATCGTCAGGCATCAGCACTGATGGAATCACCGACGCGCTCTTGGCGCCGAACGGGATGGTGACCGCATTATCCTCGCCGACGCGCATCAGGCCCCGATTGGACTCGCCGGAATTGTCCAGCCACAGCGCGCCATCCCGTTGCCAGCGAATCTCCTGCGGATAGACCATCGCCGCCGGCAGCGGTCGTGCATTGCCGCCGTCGATGGGAAACCGGTAGGACGTCCTCGAGGAATAATCCGAGCCGATGACTTGCCTGCCATCCTGGGAAAAACTGTAGTCGGCCAGAAACGGCGGGACGCCTGCGATGGGCACCGACTCGGCAGCGTCCAGGTCGCGACGCATCGTGGTGTTGACGCCGTCGTGCACCGCAGTGTAGAGGATGGTCGCCCCGTCGGGCGAAATCGCAATCTGTCGTTGCAGTCCTGTCGAGGCGCCTCCAAACTCCGGCACGGCGATGGACAGGAGGGATGGCGGACTGTCGATGACTGACGCCGCAGGACGCAGCCAGCCCCAGAGTGCCGCACCGATCGCCAGCACAAGCGCCACTGGCCAGAGAATGCCCGCTCGGCGACCGATGCGCGCGGCAGGCCGCGCCCGGGACCGGCGGGTCGTGCCTGTGCCGACACCGCGCAACGCAGCGGCAAATTCGGCAGCACGCGCAAACCGGTCGGCCGGCAACTTTGCGAGGGCGGTGAGCACCGCATCCTCGACGTACTCCGGTACCGTATCCCGCGAAGCCGAGGGCAAGGCAGGCCGCTCGGTCATGACCTTTGCAACGATCGACTGCGCGGTCGGTCCGGTGAACGGGGGC
Source organism: Gemmatimonadales bacterium (assembly GCA_039915685.1). GTDB lineage: Bacteria > Gemmatimonadota > Gemmatimonadetes > Gemmatimonadales > GWC2-71-9 > Palsa-1233. The sequence goes on from JBDSMU010000057.1 coordinate 2,280, forward strand.
TCGCCGGTCAGCATCTCGAAGAGCACACAGCCGATGGCGTATATGTCGGTGCGCGCGTCGAGCGTCCGTTCGCCCATCGCCTGTTCGGGACTCATATAGTGCGGCGTGCCGAGTGACATGCCCGTTTCGGTCATCCGGGACCCGGCACTGGTGGCGGCAAGCGCAATGCCGAAGTCGGCGACCAGTGCGCGACCGTCGTGCAGCAGGATGTTCTCGGGCTTGATGTCGCGGTGGATCACGCCATGCCGATGTGCATAGTCAAGCGCATCAGCAACCTCGCACGCGATGCGGATCGCGTCCGGAATCGGCAACTGCTTCTCGCGGGTGATCCGATCCCGCAACGATTCGCCCTCGACGTAGGGCATGACGTAGAAGACCGTGCCGTTTACCGTACCGGAATCGTGCAGCGGGAGGATGTGCGGGTGCTGCAGGTTGGCGGTGGTGGTGATCTCCGCGAGGAACCGCTCGGCGCCGATCACCGCCGAGAGTTCCGGACGGAGCACCTTGATCGCGACCTTCCGATGGTGCCGCAGGTCCTGCGCGAGATACACCGTGGCCATGCCGCCCTGCCCGACTTCGCCTTCGAGAGTGTACCGACCCTCGAGCGCGGCGGCGAGCGCCGCGTGCTGGTCGCTCACGGCGCCCCCTTCGTCAACGCGTCGAGCTCCTGCCGGAAATTCACGATCAGTCGCAATTCGGAAGTCATGCCGCCGCCGGACCGAATCATCATGAAGCGCTTGCCATCAGCCGACACGTCGTAGCTGCGATAGTAGTTCCCTAGCGACAAACCGGTCGCGGAAAAAAGCGGAACCGGGGACTCATGCGAAAAAGTCGGCCCGGGCAGCACCGCGCTGGAGAAGAGTTCCCCGCGTGGGCCACGGAAGAACAGTTCGCGACCGTCGCGCCGCCACACCGGCTCGGTACCGCCTCCCACCGAAATCGCTGTGCGCGAGGAGTTCACGTCGGGAAAGGGGCGGACATACACCTCCGCGGCGCCGGATTCCTCCGACACGTACGCGAGCCACCGGCCGTCGGGAGAGATCGCCATCGAGTAGTGGTCGAATCTCGATTCAATCAATTTCCTAGCGATGGTGTCCACGCCCGGTTCCATCACCAGCATGTGTCGAGTGCCGGAGGCACTTCCCTCGGTCCGCAGGAGGACGTGCTTGCCATCTGGGTGAAAGAGGATCTCGTCGAGCCCGCGTGAACCCGGGACGGCAGGACGCACCTCATCGCTGGCATCGGCGCGACGGATCCACGACGTCCGCCGACCATTGCGGGTGGCGAGGAACGCGACTGTCCGGCCATCGAGCGACCAGACCGGGCGATCCGCGGAGGTCACGTCCTGCGACACCTTGGTGAAGGCACCCGCAGGTAACTGTTTCACCCAAATGTGGGCATCACCAGCTTCGGCGCGGGTCAGGGCGACAGCGCGCCCATCAGGCGAGAGAGAGAGCGAACTGAACAGCCCACGCAGCGTGGAGTCGACCGGCGAGATGGCGCCGTCACGATCCACCCACACCAACCCGGCGTCCCCCGTAAGATTGGGCTGGTACACCAGCGTCCCGTTCCCCGCGACGGCGAACTGTACCGTGCCGTTCGCGGCCTCCCTTTGGACGTCGGGCACCACAGAGCTGGGCGATCCGAGCGTCGTCGGATTCCTGGGATCGAGTCGCGCCGCGAGGACGGTGCCCTCCGACGTGCCAATCAGCAAGTGACCTGGTGCCAGGAATCGGGCATATGTCCCGCGGGTCAGCTCGGTGACAACTCCCGTCGCGAGATCAACAACACCGATCGCATTCGTTCCAATGGATCCCTTCCACATCATCACCACTGCATACTTGCTGCCTGGAAGGACATCCGGATAATCATGCTCCTGCGTCCCAGCGGACGAGTCGGGGATCGAGACGTGCTCGACTTTTCCCCCTTGAGCGGAAACCCGAGCGAGGCCGCGATCGGCGTGGGTGAAGTAGATGTTGCCATCGTCACCCCAGTCCGCGCCGAAAGGCGAGACAGAGTCCGACACCACGGTCCGGGTCGTTCCGCCTTTCAGAGACGCAACGACAATATTTGCCGTCCCGCCGTTGTTGAGGATGAAACCGATCGACTCGCCGTCGGGCGAGAAAAAAGGTGACCCCGCTCCCTTGGACGAGGGAAGGATGAGACTCGCGGTACCATTGAGTTCCTGTACCCGCACAAAACGATCTGAGGAATTCGGACTCACACTCGTGAAGGCGATCCGCTTCCCATCCGGTGAAATCGCCAGTCGAATGTTTCCCTCAGGGCGGACCATGACGCTGTCGCCGAGGCTCAGATTCGCGCGAACCACGCCGACCGCGTCGCCCGCAGCTGGCACCGACGAGCGGCCAAGGATGCCTCCGACCAGCAAGCTGCCGAGTGCGGCTCCAGCAGGAATTAGCCAACGCGTTTTCCCACGGGCGGATGATTCTTGCACGCCGTCACGCGACAGCATAGTGCTGGGATTCTTGAGCGCCGCGGCAAACTGAGCTGCCGTTGCGTACCGATCGGCAGGCAGCTTCTCGAGCGCCGTGAACACCGCCGCCTCAATTCCTCGGGACACGCTCTTCCGTTGCCCTGTGAGGCTCCGGGGCTCCTCGGTCATCACCCGAGCGATGATCGATTGCGCCGTGGGCCCGGTGAACGGCGGTTCACCGCAGAGCATCTCATAGGTGATCGCACCCAGAGCATACACATCGCTGCGGGCCGTGATCTCCCGCTCCCCCATCGCCTGCTCAGGACTCATGTAGTGTGGCGTGCCCAGCGACATCCCCGTCTCGGTCATCCGGGTCCCGGTGGTCTTGGCCATCGCCAGCGCTATTCCAAAATCCGCCACCAGCGCCTGGCCGTCATGCAGCAGCACGTTCTCGGGCTTGATGTCGCGATGAACGATGCCCTGCCGGTGCGCGTAGTCGAGCGCCCCCGCGATCTCGGTCGCGAGGCGCACCGCTTCGTCCACTGGTAGCTGCCGCTCACGCTCGAGTCGGTCGCGCAGGGACTCGCCCTCGACATACGGCATGACGTAGAAGAGGAACGAGTCGGACGCACCCGAATCGAAGAGTGGCAGGATGTGCGGATGCTGCAGGTTGGCCGTGGTCTTGATCTCGCTCAGGAAGCGTTCGGCGCCAATCACCGCCGCAAGCTCGGGACGCAGCACCTTGATCGCAACTTGTCGGTCGTGGCGCAGGTCGTGGGCGAGGTACACCGTGGCCATTCCGCCGGCACCGAGTTCGCGCGCGATGAGGTATCGATCAGCAAGCGCATCGGTCAGGCGAGAAATGGTCATGGCCGGCTTGGCGGTGTCAGACGACGTGCGCTCGCCGCGGCGGCGACGGCTCGTGATCGATGCATCGGCCTCGATGGGTTCCAGGAAATTGAGCGGCGGCGTGAACCGATCTGGCGCCTCCAGTATTCTCGTGGGTGAACGACCAAAGATGCCTTAGGACAGCAGATTTCGCGCCCCCCAAAGCCCTTGCCCTGTCGCGCTAATGCCTCGGACGACACCAAGTCAGCCCCGAAAGGCGTCGCACGCTCGGAGGTTGCCCGTCCAATGTGCGGTGGCAGCGCCCATGCCTACCCTGCCATAATGCTGCGCATGACAACTACGGATACCGCCGTCCCGATCGTCGACCTCCCGCCGGACGCGTTCCGAGCGCTGGGTCACGACGCGATCGACCTGATCACCCAGTTCTTTGCCGACATCAACGAGGTGGCGCCTTTTCCGGCGCGAACCCCGGCTGACGTCTGCGCGCTGTTCGATCTCCCGCTGCCGATGGCCGGTGAGGATCCGCATGCGATCCTGGCTGACTGGTCGACCAAAATCCTCCCCAACTCGTCGGTGCTCGGCAGCCCCCGCTGGTTCGGCTTTGTCAACGGCTCCGGAAACCAGATCGGCGCGATCGCGGACGCTCTCGCGTCCGCACTCAATCCGAACCTCGGCGGCTGGAAGGCGTCGCCCGCAGCAACGGAAATCGAGCGCCGCACCATCGCATGGTTGTGCGAGATGATCGGGTATGCGCGCGACGCCGGTGGCCTGTTCCTGAGCGGCGGGACCATGGCCAACATGGCTGCCCTGCGCACCGCGCTGCAGAACAAGGCAACCTGGGACGTCGCGACCGATGGATTGCAGGCCTCCGACAGGCGCGTCATGACGATCTACATGGCCGATCACGAAACCCATGTCTCGTTTCAGGGCGCCGTCGACTTCCTTGGCCTGGGCCAGCGGGCCATGCGAAAGGTGCCAAGCAACTCCGATTTCACCATCGACGTCGCCGCACTCGAGGCGATGCTCGATGCCGATATCGCCGCCGGGATGACGCCGTTCTGCATCGTAGGCCATGGCGGCTCAATCAACGTGGGCGCCCTCGACGATTTCGAGGCGCTCGCCGATGTGGCTGCGCGCCGCCATCTCTGGCTCCACGTCGACGGGGCCTGCGGCGCATTGGGCGCAATTCTTCCCGAACTCGCCGAACATTACCGGGGGATGGACCGCGCTGACTCGGTATCGTTCGACGCCCACAAGTGGCTCGGGACGCCGTACGAAGCGGCGTGCCTTCTGGTGCGGAATCCCGACATGCTCAAGCAGGCGTTCGTCACCCACGCCACCTACCTCCTGAGTTCGACACCGAGCGAGTACACCGGCCTCAACTATTTCGACTACGGCCCGCAACTCTCACGCGGCTGGCGCGCGCTCAAGGTGTGGATGTCACTGCGGTTGTATGGGATGGACGGATACCGCGAGATCTTCCGCCGCACGATTGCATGCGCGAAGCATCTGCACATGCTGGTGGTGGCGTCGGATGACTTCGAGGTCGTGCAGCCCGAACCGGAGCTCTACATCTACTCGTTCCGCTACGCCCCAGTGGCGTTGCGGCATGACGACGCGGCCCTTGACCTACTCAACCAGCGTATCGCCGACGAACTCCTCCAGCGGCAGATCGCGTTCGCGATGACCACCCGGATTCGTGGGCGCGTGACCCAGCGGATGTCAATCTGTTCGCACCGCACCACGATCCGGGACATCGACGAGACGTTTGAGGCAATGCGGAAACTCGGCGCGGAGTTGTCGGCGTAGCGTTTCGTGAGGCAACGCATCGCGGAGGCCACACCGTCAGGAATTGCGGGGCGCCAGTCGAGCGCCAACCGTGGCAGCGCTCAGGCATGCCACCGCCGCTAGCCACCATCCTACGTCGGGCGCGATACGAAGGAACGCCGGCCACGAGGCGGCGCCGGCGAACCGGGGCGCGAAGCCAGCCACCAGGACGACGAACACAACGTCCAGTGCGCTGGCGCGCCACCGGGCGGCGGGCGTCCCTTCCCGGCTTGGAGCCCGCACTGCGCGCACCAACGCGCGGATCTGCGCCGCCATCACCAGGAGCATCACTGCGGCAACGCCGAAGAAGAACGAAGCATGCCGTGAGCCAGCCGGAGGCAATGGCTCGCCGGCGAGGTGGGCGGCGATGGCATCGGCCATCACATGGCTGGCGGGCGCGATCGGAAAGGGGATGGCTGAGGAGACATTGGTCAGAACAACCACGCCCCATTGATGGTCTGGCAGCATGACCATCTTGCCGCGGTAGTTGGGTACGATGCCGCCGTGGTGCACAGCGCGCGTCACCCCGATTGTGCCGTCCCGCCATCCGAACGCGTACGAGAATCCATCCGACCGTGCACCTCCTGTGTGCATGACGGTCATCGATGATTCACTGAGCACGCTGCGATTCGCGTACCGTCCGCCGTTGAGCTGTGCCACCAGGAAATGCGCAAGATCGCCTGCGCTTGCGATCAGCGCCGCGGTTGGCAGGCGGTCGTACTCATACGGCAGGTCGGTGGCTACGGGAAAGCCGAGCGCGTACACGTGACCTCGCGATAAACCCGTCGCGGCCCGCGTCGCATCGACAAAGCTGTGGCGCATGTCGAGGGGAGCGAAAATCTCCTTGTCCACATACACGCCAAACGAGCGCCCTGTCACGACCTCGAGAATCGCACCAAGCACCATGTAGTTCGGACTCGAGTACTGATGCGTCGTTCCGGGCGGTGTAGCGAGTGTCACACTCGCGAGCGCACGCACATGGTCGGCGAGAACGGGTGATTCGCCACGTGCGCGCGGGGCGCGGGTGGGAATGCCGCTGGTATGGAGCAGCAGCTGACGCACCGTGATCGCTACGCTCGCTGCCGAATCAGCGACACGAAACCACGGGAGGTACCGCTGAGCCGGCGCATCGAGCTCGATGAGACCTTGATCGACCAGCTGCATCACGGCCAGCGCGGTGAACGCCTTGCTCATTGACCCCAAAACAAATCCGGTTTCGCCCGTCACCGGGCTTCCGCGCCCGTCCTGGCCAAACCCTCGCACGTGCACGACGCTGTCTCCGTGCACGATGGCTATGGCGGCGCCGGGAATCCGGTCAGACGCCATGACCCGCGTCACGTAACCGTCGATCGCACCGAAATCGGGCGTATCAGGCTGGACGCGGGGTACCTGGGAGACGGCAGACGAGGTCATGAGCGCGCTCATGTAGAGTGCGGCGACAGGCCCAGACCAGCGGAAGGTTTGCACGGGCCTAACGATAGCGCGACCATGCCCGGTTTCAAGGCTCCGCCTTACCGCTCGCGACGCGAGCGGAGCCGTGCAGCTCGCCCGCCCTATCGGCTCCGGGATACAGGACGTATCATGTGGCGGGCGTTCTCGATGTGCCAAAACCCCCGCCTCCCGAAGGTTCGCGCATGCCCAGCCCCCTTCTCGCCATGCTGCTTGGCGCCGTGATCGCCACGCGCGCCGAGCTTCGGCCTGGAATGGAGGTAGCGATTTCCCATGGCAGCACACGGCCGTAAGAAGTTGGGCACCGGATCGACTCAGGCGCTCCGTGAGATCGACCTGCATCAACACACATCCGCGACGGCTCGGACTCGGTTGATCGGGGCGATCGAGGCGCTGCACGTGAGTGCGCCTGGATGCACCGTGCGAATCATCACGGGACGCGGAGTGCGCTCGCGCGAGGTTGCGGTGCTCTCGCCAATGGTTGAAGCACTCTTGCGGAACGGCAAGTTGCCCCACGTTATGCGGTGGGAGATGGCGCCGGACGGGGGAAGCTTCGTGGTTGAAATCAGCGGGCGGGCGTCATCGACGCGGCCAGCCAAGCCGAAACCGCCAGAAGCTGAGGCACGTGCCCTCCTGAACCGCCTCAACCTGGAACGCGCAAAACGGAAGGCCGAGCGAGAGGCTGCGGCGTCAGCGGATGAAACAGAGGAATGTCTCCGCCTCGAATCGCTCCGAAAGGAATTGCGCGTGCGCAATCTGCCCGCGTGGCTTTGCGCGCCGCCTCAGGCGCTCGTGCTGCGGCGTGCGGCGCGCGCCCGGGAGGAGGCTGAGGAGGCGGTTCACCCGTGACTACTTCACATACACCGTCTTCGCATTCTGGAACTCGAGCAGGCCGTGCCGCGCTAGCTCACGCCCGAAGCCACTCTCCTTGATCCCACCGAACGGCAACCGCGGGTCGGACTTCACGAACGCATTGACGAAGCATGCGCCGGCCTCGAGCTGGTCAGCTGCTATCGTCTCGCCCGTCGCTACATCGCGAGTGAACACCGCCGCGCCGAGTCCGAACACTGAATCGTTGGCCACCTTGATTGCCGCAGCACGATCTTTGACCGGAATAATCGCGGCGACCGGGCCGAATAGTTCATCTTTGTATGCGACCATCCCCTTCTTCACATCGGTTAGAACCGTCGGCGGATAGAACGCGCCCGGCCCTGAGGGTACGGTGCCACCAAGCAACAGCGTGGCACCCTTGGCCACGCTGGCCTCGACCTGCCGGTGCAACTCATCGCGCAGGTCAACCCGCGCCTGGGGTCCGACGTCGGTGGATTCCTGCATGGGATCGCCCATCTTCGCCGCGCGCATCCGTTCCACCAGACGGCGCTCGAACTCCTCGCGCACCTCGGGAACCACGATGAAACGCTTCGCGGCGATGCAACTCTGCCCCGAGTTGAGCATTCGACTGGTGGCACACGCCTCGACTGCAACGTCAAGGTCAGCATCCTTGAGGATCAGGTAGGGATCACTGCCACCAAGTTCGAGCACACACTTCTTGAGCCTGGCCCCTGCCTCCTTCGCCACCGCCTTGCCTGCGCGCGTGCTCCCCGTGAGTGTCACCGCCACCACGTCCTTGTGACGGATCACCCGCTTCGACTGCTCGTGCGAAATCAGCAGGGTGCGGAAGAGGCCCTCGGGGAATCCGGCCTCACGGAAGATGTCCTCGATCGCCACCGCACAGCCGGGCACATTGGACGCGTGCTTGAGGAGGCCACCATTGCCACCCATCAGGGCGGGTGCCGCGAAGCGGAACACCTGCCAAAGCGGGAAGTTCCACGGCATCACGGCGAACACGACACCCAGCGGTCGATAGGTGACGTAGCTCCGAGTCGCATCGGTCTCAACCATTTCCCGTGCAAGGAATCCCTCCGCGTGCTCGGCGTAGTATTCGCACACCCACGCACACTTTTCGACCTCGCCCCGCCCTTGCTTCACCGGCTTTCCCATTTCGCGAGCCATCAAGATCGCGAGTTCATCCGTGCGGACGCGGAGCGCGGCAGCGGCCTTTCGCATCATGGCAGATCGCACCTCGAACGTCGTCTTCCGCCACGCGCGTGCAGTCTTCGCGGTATGGACGATCGCCCGGCCAAGCTCGGTGTTGGTGATCTCCTCGTGCGTTGAGAAGGTCTCGCCGGTCGTGGGATTTATGGTAATGTGACTCATGATGGTGTCCTTTTGCGGAACGGACTGGTGTACGAGATCGGTCAGCCGCACGAATCGGCCTGATCCCAGCCTGACGAAGCTCGCTTATCTGGTGATTTCGCGTCTGCCTTGAGGTGGCCGGCGACGTTGGACACCGGCCAGCGCCAATCATCCGGTGTTCTGAAGCCCCTGTGCGATACCGTTGACCGTCTCGAGCAGGGCATCAAGCAACGGGCCATCGGTTCGGTCGGCGGCGCGCCATCGCTCGAGCAGCCCGACCTGCAAGAAGCTCATCGGGTCGACATAGGGATTCCTGAGCCGGATCGCGCGTGCCAACGTCGGATCGTGCTCGAGCAACTTGCCGGTACCGGAGAGTTCCAGTACCATCTCGACGGTCCTCCGGAACTCGGCCGCAATGTCGTGGAAAATACCGCGACACGCCACCGGCGCGAGGCCAGCGTAACGACTCGCGATCTCAAGGTCGCTCTTCGCGAGCACCATGTGCAGATCCTCCATCATGGTGGCGAACACCGGCCACTCAACAGCCATCGCTCGAACGGCGTCCTGCCCGTGTTGCTGCACGACGGCCGTGAGACCCGTGCCCACGCCGTACCAGCCAGGCAGCATGTGGCGACTCTGGGTCCACGCGAAGACCCAGGGAATCGCCCGCAAGTTCTCGACTCCACCGCCGGACCTGCGCGACGCCGGGCGTGACCCAATTGTCATCCGTTCGATCACGTCGATCGGCGTGGCGTGGCGGAAGTAATCGGTAAACCGTGGGTCGTTCCACACCAGCGCCCGGTAGGCCCGCCGACTCTCGCGTGCGAGCTCGGCGAATATTGCTTCCCACGTCGGCTCACGGGCATCGGTGGAGGCCGGTGCGGCGGTAGCGAGGAGCGTTGCCGCCGTGCTCCGTTCCATGGTGCGGAAGGCGATGCCGCGGAGCCCGTACTTCGCATCGATCACCTCCCCCTGCTCAGTGAGTCGCAATCTGCCACCAACGGTGCCGTACGGCGCGGCCAGGATGCCGCGGTAGGTCTTGCCGCCGCCGCGACCGACCGTGCCACCGCGCCCGTGAAAGAAGGTCAAGTCGATCCCGGCGCCTTGGGCGACCCCGCGGAGCGCACCTTGGGCGGCGTGCAGTGCCTGGCGTGAAGCGGCCATGCCGCCGTCTTTGGCGCTGTCGGAGTATCCGAGCATGATCATCTGGCGGTCTCCACGACGGTCGAGGTGGGCGCGGTACGCGGGCAGCGCAAAGAGTGCAGTCATCGTCGCCGGTGCACCCTCGAGATCGCTCACGGTTTCAAACAGCGGTGCCACGTCTAGCGGCACGTCGCCATTTGCGTCGACCAGCTCGGCAGTGCGCGCGAGGAGCAGCACCGAGAGTACATCGTCGGCGCCGGTCGCCATGCTGATGATCACGGGACCGATCGCCATCGCGCCATGTTCCGCGCGACACTCACGGATCGCGGCAAAGACGTCAAGCGTCTGAATTGTGTGCGCCGTCGGTATCACTTGCGTCGTGAATTCCTGCTCTGCCAGCCGGTCGGTGCGTTCGTCCACCGTCCGGTCGATCCACCCGTCATCGCCCAGCAGGTTGCCGGTGGCCTGCCTGAAGACCAGGGCATCCTGTCGGACATCGAGCGACGCGAGATGGAATCCGAAGGTGCGCACCCGCTGGATCATGCGGCGGACCGCAAAGAGGCCGGCGTGCTCGCCGCGGTTGGTGCCGAGGCTCAGGGCGATCGTCTCGAGGTCGGCGAGCAGCACATCGACCGCTGGGTAGCCGCCGTCCTGTTGGTAGACGGTTCGTTCAAGTCGGGCACCGATCAGGCGACACAGCACTCGATACGGCATGTCGCGGTAACGCGCAGGGATTGTGGCGAACGCGGCCGGCAGCAGTTCGGCATACGCCGCGATCTGGGTGCTCACGCCGTCGGCAATCGTCACCCGACTCGTCGACTGCGATAGCAGCACGTCAAGGGTCGCGATGCCCGCTTGGTACTGCTTCACGATCGCCCGTCGGTGGGCGCCCAGTGCCTCGCGGATCGTCCCACCGTTAACGTTGGGATTGCCGTCCATGTCGCCGCCGACCCAGGAACCGAACCGCAGCAGCGGCACGTCGAGCGTGAACCCGGGGAGATCGCAGGTCGTGCGCACCGCTTCCTCGATCGACTCATGGATCGCAGGAACGACGTCGTGAATCGGGCCGAGTAGATAGTAGAGGACGTGTTCGCGTTCATCCTCGACGGTCGGTCGCGCGGGTGAGCGTAAAGCGGTCTGCCAGGTGGTGGTGATCTCCATCCGGATCCGAGCCTCGATCGACGCGCGCTCCGGCGGCGTCAGCGAGCCGTCCGACAGGTCGAGCAGCCAGCGCGCGATCCGCTGTTCCTTGCGCAGGATCGTACGACGGGTCGCTTCAGTCGGGTGGGCGGTGAACACCGGCTCGATCAAGATCGACGCCACCAGCGCAACCACTTCCTCGGCGGAGAGACCGCGTTGCCGAAGCGTCTCGAGAGCCTCGCGCACGCCGCCCGGCGGCGCGGTGCTTGGCGTCCGGTCGTAGTCTCGACGGCGGCGGATTCGGTGCACCTGTTCCGCGCGGTTGACCACCCGGAAGTAGGTCGAGAATGCCCGCACCAGTTCGGCGGCGCCCGTCACGTCGGCGTTGCCAAGAATCCGTTCCAGCTCGGCGGCGCCGTCGGGGGCGCCCTCGCGGCGGGCGACGGCCGCCTGTCGCGCCATCTCGACCCGCTCGTACAAGGCTGTGCCGCCCTGCTCGCGCAGCATGTCGCCGACCATGGCGCCGAGCATTCGCACATCGTTCCGGAGGACATCGTCCTTGTCGGTGAAGGTAGCGCGACTGGTCATGCCACTCCTCGATCGACAAGGGTCACAACGTGCCTCAGGCTCGCGATCACCGAGCAACTCGTGGCGACCCGAGCGTTGCGCGCCAGCCGACGTATAACCCCCGCGCAGAGGCCGTCGCGACACGACGGCGCATCCGCACCCACGCCGGATCGCCGCGGTGTGCGGGCGTCAGGGCCATGGCCACCTCCGAGCGGATGGCCTCTTCGATGAGTCGTCCACGCGCGGCGCGACCCACGTCCGTGCGGAGAACCAGCAACTTCCAGTGAAGCAGGGTCGCGATCGCGAATTCGCCGTCCGCGGTGAACTCAGCCGGCGCGGTGACCCCTCCCAGCATTCCCGCGGTGGCAATCCAGCGCCTCAACAACGGAGCCGGCACCGCGGCGCCGCCCTCTGCACTGCGGATCTCGCCTGAGGTGATGCGCTGTGTGATGCAGGACCAATCAATCGACCGTCCTGATGCCATCACAACCGCGCCATCGAGAAACGCTCGGAGCCGGAACCCATCGGCGCCATCGATAAATGCATGCGACATGCCGTGCCATAGCAATTCGGTCGCGTTCGCAATCGCGAACTCCTGCCCTTCCCATCGGATCGTGTCGGGAGCGGACGACTGACGACGCCACGCTTCCATTGCCGAGAGCCATGGTGCCGTCGACGTATGAAGTTCGACCGCGACACCGCGTGCGCCTATCAGTCCGGGAAGGTGAAAATGTTCGGCGCGGGTCGTGCAGGGATCCTCCACCGGCTGATACCCGTGTTTCGCGAGCGTGTCGTACGCGTCCGTGGCCCTGTCCTCGGGAACGAGCAGGTCGACATCCGATGTGGAGCGCGCATCTGCGTATGGATACAGTCCGGTGGCGATTCGTCGCGCCGGCCCCTTGATCGGGGAAGACGGAATCGTTGCACCCCTGAGGATCCTGGTAACCGCGAGCGTTTCATCATCCACGCGCAGCCCGCGCATGAGCTGCTCGTGCGCCGATTCACGCAGTATCGTACCGGCGGACGTATCGAGCGACACTCCGCAGTCGTGCAGTCGCCGGTAGAGCCAGAGGGCCGCGCCCTCACGGTGCAGCAACGTATCGTATCCAGGGCACGCCGACAGAGCTTGCCACTTCGCATTCGCGTTGGTCGCCGTCGGGGCGCCACGAATACGCAGCAACGCCAGCAGGTGCGCCACTGCGTCGCAGGTCACTGCTGTGCTGCCACCGCTTCGGGAAAACGCGCGATGACCGCGAACTCGTGCGGCACTTCCGAGCCAGCCTCCAAGTACGGATGCCCGTCCAACGACAACCAGGCGTGCGCTGCCAATGCGTCCACCTCATCACGTCGCACACCCACGCACAGATCGACTGCGCACCCGCCTCGCCGAAGGAGGTGATACAGCACCGCAGATCGCCGCAGGCAGGTGTAGCGCCACGGCCAAGGCAACCGTCGCAGCAACTGATCAATCCAGACTGCGACACTCCCATCGGATGGTTGAGGTGATGACCTGCCAAGCGGTCGGCCCAGCCATGACGTGAGTCGGTCGAGGGGCACGACCAGTAACAGGATCGGGATGACCAGCGCGGTGATGCCAGCGCGAACGCGCCAGCCCAGCGTCAAGTCAGACCTGAGTTTCACGTGGCGACGAGGCTCACAACATTGGCGTCGATACATTGCTGCAGAAACGCATTCGTGGTGTCACGCGCCACCTCCGGCGCGACCTCGAAGTCGTCCAGCACCGTGGAAACGAGTTCGTCAAACGTGCGAGGTTCCGCCAGCGCATTCAAGATGGTGAGGCCAGTCTCATTGACCGTGAAATACCGGCGTTCGCCCAGATGGAGCACAACGCCCTCGCCTGCAAGTTCTGTCAATCGCAAGTCGGTGTGGCGATGAAAAGTCCCATTCATGGCACCAGGTCCTGGAAGAGGTCGGGATTGAGGAACAGGTCGGGGCCGAGTGTCGCATCGAACGCTCGAGACTGGGTCGCGACCCGCGCAAGTAGCTCCAGGTGTTCCTGCGCGTGCACTGTTTCGAATAGCACCCAGATGGACGATTCGATCAACCGCTTGATCGCAATGCCCGGCGCAATGGGGGTAATTGACGTTGTGGTGCCAATCGATGTGAAGAGTACCACCTCCGGCGTGACCCGTGCGATCCAGTGGCCGCCCAGCTCCTCGGGATTGAATCCTGTCTTGGCGCGCCGCGACAACTCGACGCCGCCCGCCGGGCCGAGCAGGGTTCGTCCGCCTTCACGCAAGGCGATCGGCGACCAGAACCCCTCGACGCCGACCGTCACCCCGTTATCCGAGAGGAACCCGATATCATCAGTGCTCACCGACCACCCTTGGCGAGCGAGCAGCGCGCTGGTGGTCGACTTACCGCTGTGCGACTGGCCCGCCAAGAGCCAGCCGCGACCTTGAGGATCGATCATTGCCGCGCAGTGAACGTGATACCATCCCACCCGGCGCAGCATGAAAAGCAGCGCGACAAGCAGAAATCCCCGCTCAGCGGTTTCGAAACGGGTGATTGCCTCGCGCGTCATACGGATTGCGGCGTGTGCCTTGGTCGCGTGGACGATCGCCTCGGCAAGTGAAGCCTGCCACCGAACCCGAATGGTGCCGTCCGGCGGACCCGCCTGAATCCCAAGATCTGCCTGCGGGAACACTTCTCGAGGGTCGCCATGCGGCTCCAGCGCGTCGATCACATCGACATCGAAATGCAACGTACCCGGCCAGGCCAAGCGCGAACTGTCGAGCCAAGCGCGAATTGAACTCGTCAACCCTGCATCTCGACAGGTGAGTACGTAGTTCGGCTGCGGAGGCGCCGTCATCGCTGGCTTGTCCGCGACTGTGGGACCCGAGTGAGATCCGATCTGTTCAACAAGATCAGTGCCACAGCGTCCGCGAGAGGAAGTGCGTCGGGCGAAACTCGAACCTGAGGCGGCTGACGGGCATGAGTGGCCATTCTTCGGGGCGTGCAACATGGGTGATGCCAACAGTGTACCACACCACGACGTCTGCCCCGTTGAGAGGAGCGTCGTCGGCTTGAAACTGCAATAATCCTGATGTCCCTGAATCCTGTCCGGGGAAATCACCCGCCGGGTACCGCTCGTCCGGTTCGAAAGCGGTTACCCACAGCGCATGCGTGGCGAATCGGCCTCGTTGTCTGATTGACGAGCCTGGCGCAGCGAGCAGATCGGGAAGTGGCCCCGGCACCAGTGAATAGCCAGTCGCACCGCCCAGTTCGTCACGCAAGTCGGCGTGCTCAACGACCCAGAAGCGGGAGCGCGCTGCGGCGGCATCGCGACTCGCCGCGAGTTCTCTCCCGAGCGTTTTCGATTCCCACGCGAAGCCGGTGCCGAACGGATTGGCGGAATCAACCGGGAGGGCAACGACTTCAACTTCACGAACCCGGTTGGCGGACCCGGCAACATCAAAATCGAGCCGGAAGGAAAAGAAGTGCTGGTGATGAATGGCGGCGAGGTGGGGCGCGACTTGGACGCCGAATCGCGGATCGGCCTGATGGACGCCTTTGACCTGCATCATCCCGGTCAGATCGATTTCCATCGCGATGACTCCATCGGGCGAGAGGACCCAGCTGAAGCCATAGTCGTAGTTGCCAACGGTGGTCGCGAATCGGATCACCAATTCGCGGGACCGTTCGGCACGCGCGCCGTGTCGCCAGCGCAGTCCGCCGTCACGCTCATAAATGCCGATAACCCCGCTGAGGGTTCGCGGTTCTCCGCGATCGTCGGCCAACACCGCGTCGAGGCGCATCGCCCCCGCCGGCAGGTCCCGTCCGGCGATCAGGGTTGCGGCAGTTGTGCCCAGTCCGAATTCGCCTACGTCGAACACGCTGCGAAATCCCCACGCCGGCGTCGCATCGCCGTACGGCACGAGCATCTCGGCCACAGCGGCTCGCGCCAGGATCGATCGGTGCGGTCCATCACCCACCGCGTGGTTCAACTGGTACAGCACCAAGCCTTCACGCGGGTGGAGCGCGAACTGAAAACTCCACCCGAGCCAGCGCACAGTTTGGCCATCAATGCGGAACCGGCGTGAACCAGGCTCGGCGCGACGCGGACCAAGTCTCGACGAAGGAGGGAACACTTCGGGGTTGGAATCGAGAGGGGGTGGGTCGCGTTCGGCGTCGACCACATCAACGACAGTTCCATCGGTCACATCGATCAGTGCCGTCAGGCCCTCGATCGGTGCGGCGAGCGGCGACTGGGCTGCCCGAAACACCGCCGTGACGCGCAGGTAGCGGTGGCGAGCAGTCGTCGAGCGTGGGTCGAGCGTCCCGGGTCCCATCTGCACCGGGATGACATCGTCGGAGGTGAGACCGCGACGGGCCAACCCACGTTGCCAGCGAGCGTCGGCCGCCAACAGTTGGCGCGTTTGCTGGCCGTCCAGCCAGGTGAACGCGGGAATCGCGCCGGGTCGCCTTTTGATGCCGGTGACGCGCTGACTGCCGAGGTCGATTATTGCGTCGGTCACGAGCTCGGAGCGCTGGTCGAACACTCTTGCATCAGCGAGGCGCGGTGGCCGCACACGACTCGAGCCGAGGGATTGCTTGTCGGGCTCGCGCAGCACTAGCAGGAGGACGGTCGTGCTGTCGTCGAGCAACCCACCGGCGCGGAGCAGCGCGCTCGCTGCGCTGATCTCCGCTGCGCTGAGCGGATCAAACGGTGCGGGAGCGGTCGCAGTGTCGCACGCGACGGCACTGAGGATGCAGAGCATCGCGTTGAACGGTCGGAATAGGCGCACGCCGGTCGGGTCCTCGCGCGTCAGTCTGGTGGGTGGGTGCGAGCATTTGGACGGCCCAAAGGTACGGCCCCCGACGCATAAATGCGCCGGGGGCCGTTGCCAACTTACGCAACCGGGGCCTACGCGCGGGGTCCCGAAATCATAGGTGGCGCGCCGAGCGTAAGCACCGACAACGCCTTCTCTGCAACGAGCGCTGGAGCAACGAATGCCTTACGCAATCTCATGATGAATCTCCTGCGCAGGTTTGTGATTGGGCGAGCGAGTACGACTTCAAAGAATGTCTTGGCGCTCAACGTGTCAACGTCGCGAACGGACCCGAGTGCTTCAGCGGCGGGAAACCAGAACAGCGCCGAGGGTCAAAACCGACAACGTTTCCTCTGCGACCAGCATTGGGGCGACAAATGTTTTGCGTAGCTTCATGACGAATCTCCTCATCGAATTGTGAATGAGCGAAAATGTCTTGCTCAGATGCCTGAAACCACTTGGCATCCGGTGAGCGCGAAGCATCGTGCGGCCTCCCACGAGCGCTCGTCAACGAATGTCCTGGATGGCTGCATACTAACCATGCTTCCACCGATGGGAAAGGCGTTTTGCCATGGAAATGCAAGTGCCGTGCCCATCGTCGAACGGACGTAAACGCTGGCCGGGTCGACGGTTACGTCACGACTGCAGGACGTCGGGCGATCTCATGGCGGGCCGACGCCACTTAAATTGTTGCATACCTGCGACGTTCGGACCAGGCGAATCAGCACTGTCGGCGGCCCAGCCTACGGACCGTGGCTCTTCCGAGCGTCGGGTCCGAAATCCCGTTCCACAGCCGCATACCATGACTCGTCGTCGGTGGCGCCCCAGTCGACCCACTGCTCGTCAGTCATCGAAGCACGCCAAGCGAGAAAAGCCTCCGCAGCCGGGCCGACCGGTTCGTTTCCAAGACCGCCCGAAGCTCTCCGATGGCCAGCTCCTCGACGGAGCCCCGCCGCTCGATTCCCGCATTGTTCACAAGTACGTCTACAGGGCCACGCTGAGCGACGATATCACCGACACCCCGCCGAACGGATTCATCGGAATCCACATCCATCGCCGAGACGATGATCGGAAGCGACTCTGCACTGGCGATGGCGCTCAACTCCGGTGCCCCGGAGGGATCTCGCATTGTGGCGAGCCCGCGGTGACCAGCTCGTCCAAGCGACCCGCAAGTCGCCCGTCCAATGCCGCGACTCGCCCCGGTGACCAATATCGATGCGACGTAATCACCTCCTGATTGATAATACCGCAATGCTGTCAACAACCCAGATTGCTGAAAGAGGCCGACGCCACGCATCAGGCTGCGCGTACTCCCGTGCTGGTGCTTCCGAAGAACAAACGGCCCAGCTCTTCCGCCGGCAACGCTTCGAGCTGGCGCGCACCTCGCACCAGTTCCTCTACGGCGGCACGCGTGGTCGGGTTGGTCCAGCCGTGATCAAGATTTACGACATCCGGCTTCAACCCGTACGCGCGACGCACCCGTGCCCAGAACGTCTCATCGTCCGCCATCAGTTCAGGTGCGGCGGCGTCACCGAGCCCCGTGAGCTCGCGTACGAGCTGATTGCTCAACGCGACGGTCTCACTCAGCTGATCAGCGAATGCATCGGCAGGAGATACAACGAGCGCTCCCAGCGTGCCCGACATGCGAAGAGCGAAATGGCGTCGGTTAATCATGGACACTCCCAGTCACGGAATGCTTCGGCGTGTGACACAAGACTTGAGCAGCACAAGCATAGCTAGCCTTTCATGATCGTTCGTGAGGTCTGTGGCCAGAGAGGCGCACTAGACGTTTTTGCGCCACCGAACGACTTGCGGTGCTGCCGCGAGGCCAGATGGGGCCGCCGCAGTCGTTACGACAAGCGTTCGTCGCGGCGGCTGAAGCGGTTGGCATCGACAGCATCAAGCGCTTGTTAGACGCCAAGTTCATTCAGCACCCACTGGGTGTCAATCACGACACAGTACTCGCCATTCAGGTTGGCTAAGGACATGTCGTGGACCTCCTGAGCGGTCCTGGGGCGGCCGCTCCAGTCCAGCTTGCCGAACGCGAAACAGCCATCTTCGACCACGTAGGCCTGAAAGCCAAGGTTACCGGCCATTCTAACGGTAGCCTCAACGGCGTTGCTGGTAGTGACCCCGACGACGACAAGCGCCGCGTAACCACGCGATCGGAGCAGGGGTTCGAGGGGGGTCCCGATAAACGCGCTGTTGGTCTGCTTCACGATGACCTGCTCGCCCTCGAGCGGCGCCGCCTCAGGTTTGAAGTCGTTCCCTATCTGGCCAGGACGGAAGGTCGAGGCAGGCTCGATGGAGTCATGGCGAACGTGGACGATCGGCAAGTGGCGTTGACGCCAAGCAGTGAGCAACCGTGCGACGTTGGCTTCCGCCGCGGGATTGTTTCGCGGACCCCAACTCGGATGATCGACCGCTCGTTGCAGGTCGAGCAGAAGCAGGACGGGACTTTCCGGTAACATGTACCCTCCGCTTACGCGACGCCTTGGCGCCTAACAACGTCCGGTTCTGCTTCGAGGCCGGGTGAGGCCGCCGCATACCTCGGATAACACTACAGCGCGGCGGCCGAACCGCGTGGCCTCGACAGCAGCAAGCGCCGGTTAGCGTGCTGACGCAGGCGCGAACATGTCCTGCAACACGTCAAGCGTACGCAAGAGTGTCGCCGGGCTCAATCGGCCCGCCCTCCCTGCCAGCCGCGCGCGATCCACCGTTCGCAGTTGATCGAGCACCACGAATCCCGACTTGCCGGCAAATCGACAAGGGATTCGGAATGGGTAGGGATGCGTGCCGGTCGTCAGCGGCGCCACGATGAACGTCCTGAGATGCCCGTTCAGTTCGTCCGGCGAAATAATGACGCATGGTCGCGTCTTTGGGATATCCCGGCCCATCGTTGGGTCGAGTGAGACCAGAAACACGTCGCCCTGCCGGACTGGGTGCGCCCCTACCACGTCCATTTGTCGCGATCGAACTCCGTGGGCATCACGGGATCAAGCATGCCGGTCTGGGTGGCGGCTAGCGCCGCAGCGGCCTCGGCCCAGCCCGCCCTTGTCGAGCTGATCGGACGGATGACAATCGTGTGGCCATGGACCTCGAGCTCGACGTCCTCATCCAGCCCAGCCTCCTCAATAAACGGTTTCGGGAGGCGGATACCGCGAGAGTTGCCAATACGGACGAGCTTGGTCTTCATCACAGGCCCCTAAACGATGTGCCTACAATGTAGTTACTAATGTGGTGCGGCGCTAGAGCTTTCAGGCTGTCACGCTAACGGCTTGCGGTTCTGCTTCGAGGCCGGGCGAGGCCGCCGCATACCCCGGACAACACTACAGCGCGGCGGCCGAACCGCGTGGCCTCGTCGGCAGCGAGCGCCGGTTAGGCCACCGGCGCACGAACTGGTCCGCATTCCAGGCGTGAGCTCTCTGGATCCGGCTGGGACCGCACCATATGACCAACGGTCGGCCTCGACATTCCAGCCGTATAATTGAATTGGGGCGGAAGTGTGGATCGCCCGTTCTCGGTTCCGGCGGTTCGTGGGAGACCGTTAACTCAGTCGTTTGCGGAAAATCGGGCGCGATCATCCCTCGTCCTCCTCCCCCGAGCCAGTGGGTTGCCCGTGCAACATTACGCTATATTGTTGGCCGGGCGCGATAGATTCGAACCGCTCTCGTCACCCGGCACTGCGGCACGCTGGGACGGGAACCGACGAGCAAAAGAGGCCGTTGAACAGCGGTTCCGCATTGAAGCGACGTCCGCGGCTGGTACAGACAATCTCATGAGGAGTAATCGACGTATGAACAAGATATCCATGATGGCCGCGATGGTTGCTGTCGCGTTCGTGTCCGCTTGCGGCAACACGGCCGACGGCGTAAAGAAGGACGCGGAAAATGCCGCCGAGGCGACGGCAGAAACCGCCGAGAAGACAGCTGAGAAAACCAGTGAGGCAGCGGCGAACACTGGCGCTGCGGTGGACGCGGCGATGGAAACGGCCGACGTGAAGACGGCGCTGATCGCCGACACCCGCGTGGACGCGAGTGATATCAATGTGGACACGAACAAGGACACGAAGACGGTGACGATCCACGGTACCGTACCCACGGCCGCGATGAAGACGCTGGTCGGCGAAGTCGCGGTCGCCAAAGCGGTCGGTTTCCGCGTGGTCAACAACCTTACGATTCGG
>JBDSMU010000199.1:0-8276 GCA_039915685.1 Gemmatimonadales bacterium
CGGTGCCGTACCCCAGCCAGGCGATTAGCGAGGGAATGGTGGCGTGAAGCATGGCGCGAGTCCCGACGTGACGGACCACGCCCGGGCGCCCGATCGCTGTTCCGAGCCATCCCATGACATACGGCGACCCGACCAGTGCAGTGCCAGCGAGCGCCGCCGCGGCGAGGGCGATGATCCCGGCCAACCCCAGGGTGGTGCTGCCGGCCACCACCTCGCGACCGAGCAGGGCTAGCGCAACGGCCACCCCGGTGGTGATCGACACCAGCTGCATCACGACCGACGATGCCGTGGCGGCACCCCCGCTCACTCCCGCCCGTTCGGCCATGACCGCCATTGCGGCCAGTGCCCAGAGCTTGCCAGGGACGTATTTGCCGAGGCTTGAGACGAACCAGATCCGAACCGCGCGCCACCACGGAAGCAGTTCGCCCCACGTGAGCAGCACGGCGCGCCACGCGTGAATTAGCAACAGGTACATCAGCCATGTGACGACGAGCGACGCCATGATGAGCCACCAGTCGAATCCCCACTGGATCGATTGGCTGCTCACCCGGTCCCAGTCACGCATCACGGTCCGAATGGCGAGCGCGATGATGGCCAACGCGCTGAATGCCTGCAGGACTCGGATGATTGCTTTACGCATCCAGCGCCCGCTGGTACCACACCGTGGCCCGATCGGCGACGGCTCCCGGGTCAAGACGCGCCGCCCATTGTGCGCCGTTGCGCGCTGCGGCGTTGGCAGCATCCGGGTCGGCAGCGAGCGACCGCACCGCGTCGGCGATCGCTGCGGCGTTCGGTGCCACCACACGACCGCCGCCAACGGTACCCACCACGTCGAGCACGCCCCCACCATCGGTGCACGCCACCACCGGCACGCCCTGCATCATCGCCTCCGCGGCTGTGAGGCCGAGCCCTTCGTCGTGCGCGGTCATCAAGCAGCAGTCGGCCGTGGCGAAGATGTCGGGGACGGCCGCGGGTGCAACGAGCCCCAGCATTCGTACCTGAGAACTGATACCAAGTGATCGCACCAACGCTTCCAGCGCCTCCCGCTCCGTCCCGTCGCCCACGATCGTGAGGATGGAAGGATGACCACGCTGGTTGAGGTCAGCGCAGGCCCGGATCGCCAGGTCGACCCGCTTCTGCGGCACCAGCCGGCCGACCGCCACGAGCCCGCCGCCGCCCCTGCTCCGAGGCCGCGGCACCGCGGCCACCGGCATTGGCTGCACCGCGTCATCGGCGACTTCCACGCCGGTGCGCTCACGGATGATCGTCGCGAACGGCTGCGACACGGTAGTCACCACCTGCGCCCGCCGGAGCGTTCGTTGTCCAAGCCACTGGAAAGCGCCACCACGCGCCAGCAAGCGAACGTCGCTGCCATGACATGTCACGACAGTCGGCACTCCGACAGGCAATGCCACCCCCGCAGGCACCCACCAATGCGCGTGCACCACCGATGGTCCGATACCTGCCGACGCCACAGCTGTCGCTTCCCGGCGCATCGCCCGAATCAGTGACCTCATCCGTACCAGTCCGCTTGGCGAACGTAACGCGCTCGACATCGTGCCGGTATATGCCAGGGTTTCGCCGTCAGCCGTCGCGTACCGCACCCGCCGAACCTCCACACCATCCAGCGTGTCGGTACCGCCCCGTCCGCGGTCGCTCGGCGCGACAATAGTCACCGACACGCCGCGGTCCTGTAGCGCCACGGCGAGCGGGTGGAGGAAAGCGCCGGCCATGTCACCGGCGCTGCGAGGGTAATTGTGGGTCACGAAGACCACGCGCATCGCGTCAGTCGCGCCGCTGCACAGCCATGCGTCGAGCCAGCTCCTGCTGTTCCTCGCGCATCCCGGCCACCAGCTCACCCACGAAGCCAAACCCGAACAGGACCACGCCGGTGATCAGCATCGTCTGCACCAGGCTCACCAAAAGTGCGACGTCGGCGTGAATCGTGAATCGCAGCACCAGCGCCACCACACCAGCGATGAAACCAATGAGGAAGAGCGCCGCTCCCGCGATCCCGAAGAAGAGCATCGGTTTGCGGCCGAAGCGGAGCTGAAACCAGACCGACAGCAGGTCAAGCACGCCGGTCGGGATCCGGGTCCAGGTGAACTTCGACACCCCCGCGTGCCGCGGATACACCGGGACGGGGGTGGAGGTGAGGCGGAACCCGTCGGCCGCGGCGATCACGACCATGAAGCGGTGCCAATCGGGGCGCATCGGCACGCTCATCATCACCTCTCGTCGATACGCCTTGACGGAGTTGAGGTCGGTGACGCGCACGCCGAAGAGCCAGCGACAGAGGGTGTTGTACACCGACGATACGAACGCTTTCTCGTACTTCCCCTGCTTGGTCCCGGTCACGATGTCGGCGTCGCCCGCGAGGATGGGCGTCACCAGCGCGCCCACGTCCTCCGGCCGATACTGCAGGTCAGCGGGATAGAACACAAACACATCGCCATCCGCTGTCTCTCCCGCGCTGCGGAGCGCGTCCGCGATGCCGCGTTGCTGGCGGTGCGTGACCACCCGCAGGAACGGATGCTGTTCCTGAAGCTTCGCGAGCACCTCGGCGCTTCGGTCGCGTGAGCCGTCGTTGACGACGATCACCTCGAACGGGACGCCCAGCGCCGGAAGTGCGGCGGCGCATTGCCGGATGAACTCGGGAAGGTTGTCCGCCTCGTCGCGGGCGGGCACCAGCATCGAGACGCGTGCGCCAGTCATACGCGCTTGCGCATCCGGGCGGGAAGGATCCCAAGCTGGTCTCGGTACTTGGCCACGGTGCGGCGGGCGATCTGGATGCCCTGTTCCTCGAACAGATGGACGATCTGCTGGTCGGTGAGCGGCTTCGCAGAGTTTTCCTCACCGACCATCTTCTCGAGCTTGGCACGGATCGAGCGTGCCGACGCATCCTCGCCCGACGCTGTGGAGAGGGCGCTGGAAAAAAAGAACTTGAGGGGCAGCACACCGCGCGGCGTCTGAACATACTTTTCATTGGTGACGCGGCTCACCGTCGATTCATGCATCGAGATCACTTCGGCGACCTCACGCAGCGTGAGCGGCTTGAGGTACTCGACGCCCTTGTCGAAGAACTCGCGCTGCCGGTCAACAATGAAGTTCATCACCTTGAGCATCGTCTGCCGGCGCTGCTCGATCGCCTGCACCATCCAGGTCGCGCTGTTCATCCTCGACGCGATAAAGTCACGGTTCTCAGGCGTCATCTTGCCCCGCTCGCGGGCGATATCCTGATAGGCCCGCGAAAGTCGGAGCCTCGGGACGCCAGTGTCGTTGAGGAACACCTGGTAGCGGCCGTCGATTCGGTCGACGATCAGATCGGGTGTCACGTAGTTCTCGGCGCGATCACCGTGTTTGAGCCCCGGCTTGGGATCCAGGCGTGCCAGCGTGTCAGCGGCTTCCTGCGCCACCCGCGGCTCCACGCCGAAGCGCCGCGCGAGGTCGTTCCAACGATGCGCAATCAGGTCGGGGAACGCCTCGTCGACCAGCCGATGGATCAGTGAGCCTTCGGCGGCCGCGTCGCGCAACTGGAGCAACAGGCACTCGCGCAGGTCGCGTGATCCGATGCCCGGCGGGTCTAGCGCCTGGATCGTCGCGAGTGCTGCTTCCAGTTCCACCATGGTGAACAGCACCACGCCGTCGGGCAACACCACGGCGCCGTTGCCCTCGTGGGACTCGCCCACTTTGTCATCATCGAGACCGAACGGATCGTCAGGATCGATTTCCTCCTCCATCCCGGGCAGCGAGGAGATCACCCACTGGTTCGTCGAGTCGAGAATCTCCTGGAGCGTACAGGCGAGGTAGCCATCGTCGTTGATGTTGCCGACAATCTCATCGCACAACAACATCTGGCGTGGAGGGAGGTCGAGCATCTGGAGCTGGTCGCGCAGGTAATCGGCGAGGTCGCGCGATTCCACCGTGACCGGCTCGATGTACTCCGACGTCTCGAACTGCTCGCGGGATCCGCCGACATCGAAGCCGTTGAGGAGAATCTCCTCCCAGTCGATCTCGTCGTCCTTCTTGACCTCTTCCTGCTCCTGCTCAGTGGTCTTCTCGGCCTTCTCCTCTTCCTCCGGTTCTTCCAGCTCGAGGAATGGATTATTCAACAATTCCTGCTGCAGGTGCTGCTGGAGGTCGAGCATCGGCATGTACAGCATGTCCATCGCCTGGTAAAGGCGTGGATTGATGCGCAACTCCTGGCGCAATCCGGTGTGCTGTTGCATGCCCGTCTTCACGCGGGCGGCTCCATGCGACTGCGCAGCCGTGCGGTCAGCGTCGGGCCGAGGTAGAGCTCCGAAACGCGGTCGCTCCACACCAGCTCACGCACCAAACCGGCGGCTTGCACCTCCCCTTCGTGCATGATGTACGCGCGATCCACGATCTCCAGGGTCTGCTCCACGTTATGGTCGGTGATCAGTACTCCGATGCCGCGGTCGCGCAGCGAGGCAACGATGGTCTGGATGTCGTGCACCGCGATCGGGTCGACACCCGCGAATGGTTCGTCCAGCAACATGAACTTGGGATTCGTGGCAAGGGCCCTGGTGATCTCGAGGCGGCGCCGCTCGCCACCACTCAACATATACGCGCGGGACTTCCTGAGCTTGGTCAGGCCGAGTTCGGCAAGCATCGTGTCAAGGCGTTCGAGGCGCTCCGATTTTGACAGTGGCAGCGTCTCCAGAATCGCGAGGACGTTCTGTTCCACCGTCATCTTGCGGAAGATCGACGGCTCCTGCGCCAGGTAGCCGATGCCAGCCCGGGCTCGCTGGTACATCGGTTGGCGCGTGATGTCGACATCGTCGAGGCAGATCCTGCCGGCATCGGGACGGATCAACCCAGTGATCAGGTAGAAGGTGGTGGTCTTCCCCGCTCCGTTCGGACCGAGCAGACCGACAATCTCGCCCTGCGCGAGTTCGACGGCGACGTTATTGACCACCTTGCGGCGACTGTAGGTTTTGCGGAGCCCGTCGGCGCGAAGGATGCTCATGGCCCGTCCTCGCGTCGGGCGCCGCCGGTCGGCGCTGGTCGCGCGGGCCGGCGCAGTGATGCCCGCTCGAGTTGCACGCCGTCGACCGGTTGCGCGCCACGGCGTGCGCGCACTTCCAGCACGCCGGTAGTGTCATCGGTGCGCATCAGGATCACGATGGTGTCGGCTCGGGTATAGGTAATCGACGGTGAGCTGGTGCCGTCCCGCTCGACCTGGCGGCTGAACAGCGACGCGGCCGTCCCGATCGCGGTGATCTGTTGGAGTCGCGAGATGGTGGTTCCCGCCGAGTCGACGTCGTGGAACTGTGCGACAATCCGTTCACCCCAGAGGGTGTCGCGTTCGCGATCGTCGGAGGCGCTCGCCGTGGCGGAATCGGTCGTCGTGGAATCGGTTGAAAGGCCGTCGGGTGCGGGCAGCACAGCTGCGGAGTCCGTCGCGGTGCTGTCGAACGGGCTCCGGATGATGCCGTCACCGAACACCCTGATCTCGCTCAATCTCTCACCCGGTGAGCTGATCCACACCGAGTCACCACCGATGTCGTACCCACCACTCCGCACGACGGCGCCCGCCGATCGATCCCAGGCCGAGGTCGTTGACACCTTGCCGGAGTCGAGCACGATAGCAATCGAATCGGCGCGCACGTGTGAGCCACCGCTCCGCACCTCGCCTTCGCCATTGGCCCGCACCCGCCGCACCTCTTCGCTGGCGAGGCCGAGCACCACTTGCCGCCCCTCGACGCGAAGTGAATCGCCGGCGGTGTCGCGCACCACCGCCCGCGTGGCGATCCCGATCAATTCCAGGTCGTTGATGGTGCCCGTGCGATAGAACATCGAGTCCGCTGTGCCCGCCAACGACCCCCGGTCGATGGTCACCGCGCCACCTCCCCACAAGAACGAAGACCCGAGCCCGCGCAGGCGGTCGGCGACGATCACGTAGGGCTCGGCCGCTGACGTGTCAGCCTGCGCACGCGTCGGGAGATAGCGCACCGTGGGGCGCTCAAGCGCATACACCTCGGAGCTGTCACGCATGCCGACCACGGCACGGAGGTAGTCGAGGTGCGGTCCGGTGATCGTCGATCCGGTGCGGATGTTGGTCACCGTCACCGCGCCACGGGCCTCGATGCGCTCCGCTTGCTTCGAATACGTCAGCGAATCGGCGATCATTCGGATCGTACCGTCGGAGTATCGGGCATTCTTGAAGAGAAAGATGATGTCGCTGTTGAGGGAAATCAGCGAATCGCCACCGAGGCGGACGTCCTGGCCCACACACCCGAGGCGGACGTTGCCACCGCCGTAATAGTTGACGTACCCCTGGAACGGTTCTTGTTGCACGCCCTCGCGGTCGACGTTGAGCACTTCAAGGCTGCAACGACGGCCGCGCTGGGCGGCCAAGGGTGACGTCACCAACACAATGAGGGCGAGCATGATCCAACGCGTCATGGGCGCCGCTCTCCCGGCAGGAGGAATCCCTGGCCGCGCTGACGCCCACGTGGGCGCACCGTCGCGATGTTACGAAAGCCGATGTCCGACGTGAACGACGCACCCGAGCCGCTGCCGCCCGGCGACGTGAACGTGAATGCAGTGTCGGAGCGGATCTCGTTGACTGAGCGGTGATAGACGAAGTGCTCTGTCTTGAGCACCCTGCCCCCCGGGTTTGACGCTACCACGTTGCCCCGCGCCTCGAGCAGCCCTTCGGCGATGCTGTACACTCCGCTGTCCGCCACGATCGACGAGGTGACGGCTCCGGTCGAATCGAAGAAGGTGATCTTGAGCCCCTTGAGGTCGGCAACCTGTCGCTGCTGGTAAATCCACGCGGTGTCGGCCTCCACCTTCGAGACGTTGATGCCGTCGCGCAGAATGTTGGTCCACATCGAATTCATCACCTGATCGGCACTGTCGGCGACGTTGGCCTGCGGCGGCCGTACTCCCGGCTTGCCGCAGGCAGCGAGGACTACGGCCAGCACGGCGACCACCAAGGTTGTCCTCACGCGGCACCGGCTCGGAGGAGGTCGTGCAGATGCACCACGCCCACGATCTGGCCGTCGGTATCGAGTACCGGAACCGCCATGATCGCGTGACGCTCCATCAGCCCTACCACCGACGCTGCGAGGTCGTCAGCGGACGCGTGACGCGGGTGTCGGGACATCACGGCATCGGCAGTGAGCGCGAGGTACGCCGGCTCACGCTCGGCGATCCGGGTGAGGTCGCCGGCGGTGATTACGCCGGTGAGCGCCCCATCCTCAACGATCATCGCGATCCCCCGACCATGCGCCAGGGTCATGATCACCTGCGACATCGGCGCAGACGTCGGCAGCGGGGCCGCTGCATCCTCCATCACGTCCCTCACCCGCAGCAACAGCTTGCGGCCCAGCCGCCCACCGGGGTGCAGCGCCGCAAAGTCATCACGGCGGAATCCCTTGCGCTCGAGGAGTGCCACAGCGAGCGCGTCACCCAGCGCGAGCGCCACTGCGGTGCTGGCCGTGGGGGCAAGGTCGTGCGGGCACGCTTCCTCCGCCACTGCCGCGTCGAGCACCACGCGCGACGCGCGTGCGAGGGTCGACTTGGCATCGCCGGTGAGTGCAATGATCGGTACATCCAGACGAGCGAGCGCTGCGAGCAGCCCGAAGAGCTCATCGGTCTCGCCGCTCTTGCTGAGCACGATCGCCACCGAGTCACGTTCGACGAGCCCCAAGTCGCCATGCATCGATTCGATCGGATGCAGGTAGGTGGCAGCCGTGCCGGTGGAGGTCAGCGTCGACGCGATCTTCTGCGCGATCACCCCTGATTTCCCGATTCCGGTGACGAGCACCCTGCCACCCGAAGCAAGCAAATCGACCGCGAGCACGAACCGCTCGTCGAGTCGGGAGCCGGCGGCGAGAATCGACTCGCCCTCGAGCCGAAGAGTGCGCTGGCCGGCCGCAAGCGTGTCGCTCATGTGGCTACCACGTCGCGTCCCAAGTAGCGCGCCAGCGTGTCGTCCCATTCACCGCGTGCCTTGAGCAACGTATCGATCACCTCACGCACTGCGCCATGCCCACCCTCGGCGTTCGTGACCCAGCGACAGAGTGCCTTCACCTCGTCGCGCGCATTGGCCACGGCGATCGGCAGTGCGGCCAGCTCAAGCACCGGGATGTCGGCGAGATCGTCCCCAACGAACGCAACCGCGTCCCATCCGATCCCCCGCGCCTCGAGCAGCTTCTCGATCGCCGGGACCTTGGCGGGGCCGCGCACCTGCAGGATGTGCGAGATCTTCAACTCGGTTCCCCGGTGCGTGGTCGCAGCCGACT
>JBDSMU010000207.1:0-3497 GCA_039915685.1 Gemmatimonadales bacterium
CCTCGAAGGTGAGTGTGGCGCCTTCGCCAAGCGAACCGAGCGGAATCAGGCCGGTACAGCCCGAGGCGATCAGGCGGCGGGCATGTCCCGAAAGAAACTCGTGGTCGACCGAACCGTCGACCCCGAAGGGGGTGGTGATTGCGGGCATGACGCCCGTCCACTGTGCTGCGGTCATCGTCGCCATGTCGTTCCTCAGGAATGAATCTGGATGGTACGGATTTCGGTGTAGAAATCACGGGCAGCGCGCCCCTGCTCTCGGGTGCCGGAGCTCGACCCCTTCATGCCGCCGAACGGGGCGTGTGGGTCGACGCCGGTGGTGTCGCCATTCACTCGTACCAGGCCAACTTCGATCTTGCGCACGTAGCGCATCGCAGCCGAGAGGTTGCTCGTAAACAGCGAGGCCGACAGCCCGAACGACGTGTCGTTCGCGAGGGCGATGGCATGATCGAGGTCGTCAGCCCGGAGGAAGCCGAGCACTGGGGCGAAGAGTTCCTGTCGGGCCAGCGCATCATCGGCGCGGTCGAGTCGCACCACCACGGGCTGGAACCAATTGCCGCCGGTCTCTCCGTTCCCCGGTGCGGCACCCTCGCACAGCCGCTCGACGCCTGCGTCGGCGAGCGTGCGGGTGACACGCTCATGTGCGTCAGGCGTGATCATCGGACCGATCGCCGCGGCGGGGTCGGTCACTGGGCCCAACGGGAGCGCTGCAACCGCAGCGCTGAGTTTGGCGAGGAACGCGTCCTCGACGGAACGCTCGACGATCACGCGACTGGTCGCGGTGCACTTCTGACCGGCGTAGCGCATCGCACCCGCTGCGGTGAGTGCCGCCGCACGGTCGAGGTCGGCGTCGCGCGCAACGATCACCACGTTCTTCCCGCCCATCTCGGTCTGGTACCTTGCGTTGCGGGCCACTGCCGCAGCCGCGACGATGCCGCCGACGCGCTGCGAGCCGGTGAACGATACGGCCCGCACATCGGCATGACCTACCAATGCGGCCCCGGTCGACCCATCGCCTTGGATCACGTTGAACACGCCTGCAGGCAGTTTGGCCGCCACAGCGGTTTCGGCGAGCAAATGGGAGATGTACGGTGACAGTTCGGAACCCTTGAGCACCACGGTGTTGCCGAAGGCGAGCGCGGGAGCTGCCTTCCAGAGGGGGATCGCGAGCGGGAAGTTCCACGGCGTGATCAGCGCCACCACGCCCAGCGGATCGTGCAGCGTGAACTGCAGCGCGTCGGGCGCCTGGGCCGGGATCACCTCGCCAATATCTCGCACCGCTTCGCCGGCGTAGTAGCGACAAATCACCGTGGCACGGCCCACCTCACCACGCGCCTCACCGATTGGCTTGCCGACCTCGCGGGTGATCGCGAGTGCCAGTTCGTCGGCGCGCGCGGCGATCACCTCACCCCAACGATAAAGCGCATCGGCGCGGGCCGGGCCGGGGAGTCGACGCCATGCGGCGGCGGCCGAACCACCGGCGGACACCGCGCGATCGACGTCGGTGGGTGAGCCGATCGGCGCGGTGGCGACGAGGTCCGACAGGTTAGACGGGTTGTATCTGGTGAACTGAGACGTCGAACCGGAGGCGACGAACTCGCCACCAATGAACTGCGACAGGCTGGTGCTGCTCATGCTTCGACCTCGGATTGCTGTCGGAGCGCGGCCGCGAGAGTGCGGCCAGCGCGAAGGATATGCTCGCGAACGAGTCGGACGGTCAGGTCGACGTCGCGGCGTCGCGCCGCGGTCGCGATCGCCCGGTGCTCGCGGATGGCGGCGGCGATGCCATTGGTCAGGGTGAGCTGTGCGCGGAGGTACCGGTCAGACTGCGCGTGAAACCGTGCGACGACATCGAGTGTCACGGGCCGATCGGCCGGCGCATATAGTGCGCGGTGCAACTGCCAGTTGGCGTTGCCCCACGCGGCTGCGTCGCCGGACTGCACCGCCGCCTCGAACTGGCGAACCTGGTCGGTCACAGTGCGATCGTCGGCAGTGGACATTCGTGACACCGCGCGGTGCACCAGGTCTCCCTCCACCATCGCGCGCAGCTCGAACAGTTCGAGCGCGTGCGGTAACGGGATCGGCGTCACCACCGCCCCGCGGTGAGGCAAGAGCGTCACCAAGCCTTCGGCCTCGAGCTGTCGCAGCGCCTCGCGGAGTGGAATCCGACTCACGCCGAGTTCGGTGGCGAGGGCCTCCTGGCGGAGCGGGGCACCGCCGGGGAGGAGCCCGCTCAGGATGCGTTCCCGGAGGACATCGCTGGTCGCGTCGACGAGTGTAGTACGCAGGATCACAATTGTATACAATATCCAGCATACCGAAACCCGCAAGGGGGTGGCGTGGCGAGCGTGTTGCGGTGCGGCAGTAGTCAGGGTGCGGTCAGGGCAATCCCGTAAAAGGCGTCGCACTTGAAGTGGCCCGTCGATCCGATCGGTCCGGGGAGTCGCTCGAAGCCGGCGCGTTCGTAGAGCCGGTGGGCGGCGTGCATCGTGCCGAGCGTCTCGAGGTAGCAGTAGGTGAAGCCGAGCACGCGGGCGCGTCGCAGGCAGAGCGCAAGCAGCTCGCGGCCGGCACCCTGGCCGCGCACCTCTGGGAGGAAATACATCTTGCGCAACTCGCAGGTGCCCGGGTCGCCGTCGGCGAGAGGGGCAACGCCGCCGCATCCCATCACAGCGTCCTCGCGAGTGACAACGAAGAACTCCGACTGCGGTGAATCGTACGCCTCATGCATCGCGTCCACTTCGGGATCGTTGATCGAGAAACCGGGCCCGCTGGCGCCGAACTCGGGCATGACGGTGCGGATCACCCGGGCGACGGCGGGGTTGTCAGCGTGCGTGATGGGTCGGATGTGGTAGGACATGGGGCGAATCTATGGGCTGAAAGCGACATGCGAAATGGCGCCGCCACCAGGTGACGACGCCACATCGATTTACCATCATGCCCCGAGCAGGAATCGAACCTGCAACCTAGTGATTAAGAGTCACGTGCTCTGCCAATTGAGCTATCGAGGCGTACCCTGCTTTTCCCGCATAGCCCCAACGGGAATCGAACCCGTCTCTCGACCTTGAAAGGGTCGCGTCCTAACCGATAGACGATGGGGCCGATCGTGCCCACGTTGGTGCCATACCGCTAACGGGATTCGAACCCGTGTTCCAGCCTTGAGAGGGCTGTGTCCTAGGCCTCTAGACGATAGCGGCGCGTTCACGTACAGCCTGCAAATATAGCCATCGCCACGGGTCGGACTCAACCGGGAGACCGCCGTCTCCAACTCCTGCGCGATACAGGCCCGGCAGGAATCGAACCTGCAACCCCCGGTTTTGGAGACCGGTGCTCTACCAATTGAGCTACGGACCTTTGTGCAGCCACTTGCAAGGGTGCCCGACGGGACTTGAACCCGCAGCCTCCGCAGCCACAGTGCGGCGCTCTAACCACTTGAGCTACGGGCACCACGTTCCACCCACGGGCTAAAATGCCCCGCTGTCGCGGGGGGGTCAAGCGCT
>JBDSMU010000006.1:0-16767 GCA_039915685.1 Gemmatimonadales bacterium
TGTGGGGCGAGGGGCCGCACGTGCCGGGTGCGCCAACGCTGCTCATCTACGGGCACTACGATGTGCAGCCCGTCGATCCGGTGGAAGAATGGCACTCGGCGCCGTTCACCCCCTCGATTCGTGATGGCCGCATTTACGCGCGCGGTGCCGTCGACGACAAGGGTCAGGTGTTCTGCCTGCTCAAGGCCTACGAGGCGTCACGCGACGACAATGGCATGCCGCCGATCAACGTCCGGTTCATCTTCGAGGGCGAGGAAGAGTGTGGCGGTCAGGTGATCTTTGACCTGCTCGCCGCCGAGCCCGAACGCGTCGCTGTCGATGCGGTGTTGGTGGCGGACATGTCGTACTATGCGCCCGGTTGGCCCGCGGTGTACACCGCCCTGCGAGGCATGTGCTACGCCGAACTGCATGTGCGCACGTTGCAGCGCGACCTGCACTCTGGGTCGTATGGCGGCGTCGCGCCCAACGCGATCGAGACGCTCGTTCGGATGTTGTCGAAGCTCAAGAGCGGCAGCGGGAAGATCAAGATTCCCAAGCTGTACAAGGCCGTGGACAAGCCGTCCAAATCAGAGCGGAAGGGATGGGACTCGCTGCCATTCGATGAGCAGGAGTTTCTGGAGAACGAAGTGACTGGCAAGGCACTGACCGGTCTCACCGATTTCAGCGTCTTCGAGCGGACGTGGGCATTGCCGACCTTCGAGATTCACGGCATCAAGGGTGGCTTCACCGGCGAGGGCGCGAAGACTGTGATCCCCGCTGCCGGCATGGCAAAAATTTCATTGCGCCTCGTCCCGGGCTTGAGCCTCGACTTCGTCAAGGAACAACTCGAGAAAGCGGTGGCGAAGGTCGCTCCCGACTACGCCGACTGGGAGCTGCGTTTCCTGCATGGTGGCGACCCGGTGCAGGTCGAGGTGTCACACCCCGCGTTCCGGATTCTTGATCGCGCGTTCGAGGAAGTGGTGGGACGTGCCACAGTCGCGGTACGCGCTGGGGGCTCGATCCCCATCGTGCCCGAGCTGGGGCGGGGCGGGGCGCCCGTTCTGCTCACGGGGATAGGGCTTCCGGACGACGGGCTCCACTCGCCCAATGAGAAGCTCGACCTGCAGCAGCTGTGGGACGGCATCGAGGTGTTCCGGCGCTTTTTCGAGCTGCTCGCCACCGAGTAGCGCGGGCGCCATCCCGAAGCCGGTCAGGGCTTCGGAAAGACCACCTTCACGGGACCTTCCGCCGGCAGCGTCATTGGTTTGCCCGCGGGTGCCGCCGGTACTCCCATCGGCATTGGCGGCGTACCCGGCTTGCCAGGCGTCGGGGGTGCGGGAAGCTTGGCTTGCTGCTCCTGGGTGAGCACCCCATCGACCCGCACCTTCGTTGCGGTCGTCAGCTTGGCGATCTCGGGTTGCGCGCGTGCGAGGTGCGTGTTGAGCTCTGCATCGATCACCCGCTTGCCCTTTTTGAGCACATACGCGGCCGCCGGCGCGAGGATCACATTCATCCGCGTCGCGAACGAGTCGCTGATGGTCGTGAGCTGCGCCACCTGGGTGGAGTCAAGCGCGAGCGTGTCGCGCAGAGCCAGAATGGGAGTGGCGGGGTTTCGGCCCATCTTGGCCAGTCGTTCCTGTACCTGCTCCCCGGACAGTGGGGGCTCTTTGTCCGCTGCGATCAGCCCCATCCCTCGCGCCATCGGTGCCCGCGGTGGGCCGCCGAGCTTCCACTCCACGCCGACCTGAACCTGAAACGGTGGGAACCGGCGCCGGCTATTGCCGTAGTCGAGCGGCTGACCGAAGAGCTGGTTGACACGGTATTGGTAGCGCTGCGCCGCCGGGTCGAACCCTGTCACGTAGAGCAGCCGTGAATCGACCTGCACCGTCGATGCCGAGCGTCCGAGGGGTGTGTCCTCGAGGCCGAAGAGCCGCACGATGGCGCCGCTGGCGTTCATCATTGTGGTGGTAACTCGCAGGCGATCGCCGAAGCCGAAGCTCTGCGGTGGCTGGAAGTTGAGGCTGAGGTCAAGCCGGACCTGCCACTGACCTCGGCAACTATTGGCTCCCGACACTCGGCCGAACTGTGCCTGGAGGCACTCACGGGCGCTCTTGGGCGCCGATGTGAGCAGGTCCTGCATCTGTGCCTGGAGCACCGGGTCGGTGGTCAGCGCGGGGTCGGTGATGAACGCGCGGTCGTTCGACATCCCGTCGCCGTTGATGTCGCCGACAACGGTCGGCGTGTATGGATATCCCGAATAGAGATTGGTGCGGGCGCTCAGATTGAACCACCACACTCTCGCGGTCGCATTCATCACCACCTGATGCGTTGGGGAACTGCCAGCAACCCATTCCTTGACAAACGGATCGCCCGCCGTGGTGCTTCCCGAACCGCCGCCTCGAAACGCGAACTCGCCGCCCGGTCCTCCGAAGGTCACGATCGAGAGGCCTCCCCCCTCGAACCCGCCGAAGCCGCCGAAACCACCGAAGCCACCGGCAAAGCCACGCAGCTCTCGCCGCGAATGGGTGTAGTTGTAGCTGAAGTTGAGCGAGAGATGGTTGTTGAGCAGCGGACGCGGCGGCGAAAGCGTGAGGCCGAGCTGCGCCGTGCGCTGGTCGAGATCGGAGACCGTGTTGGTCACCGTCCCGAACTGTGGTGCGATGCGCGACGCACCCGGCGCGACCTGACCAGTTCCCGGCACGATGTCGGACGGGCTGGCGAACACCGGTCGACCACCCTCGGAACCGATCGTGAACTGCGGATCACGACGCAAATTGAGGTCGAGTCCGCTCTGGCCATTCACGCCATAGGAATAGCTCGCATTGAGGCCAAGCGGCCACTTGCGGATCTTGAGGCCATCGAGTGCAAGATTGCCGCGCCAGCTCAGCGGAGCGCGGTACCCGGCGTCGTACACCGTAACAGTCGGTTGGTTGACCGAAAACGTTCCGGGTGCAGTCCCGTCGAGACATGTCTCGGGGGGTGGGCCCGTGCTGGTCCAGTCGGGACTCGGTGCGGCATCACCCACGCAGGTGAGCACCCGACGCGTGTTCGGGAGCCCCGTGGCATCGATCAGGCTGGCGATGGTGCCGTTGTTTGTCACCCCACGATAGCCGCCGATAGATCCGCTCAGCGTGTAGCCCGGCGCGGTATTGCCAGTGCGCATGCCAAGCATCCGCTGGACCATCTCAGGCGGCAGCTGCGCCAGGATCTCGGGCGGGATATTGACTTGCTGGGGCATGTTGCCCGGACCCTGTCCCCGTCGCGCCCCCGAAGTCCACGAGAAGCCGACCCGCGGCACGAAGCCGACATCCTTCGGAACGCGATTGGTCTGCAGCCCGAATATGGAATCGACGACTGGGTTGTATTGCGGAATGGTTCCCGGGAACGATGCGTCCACCCGCACTCCGTACTGAAGCTGGAGTGCCGGCGACACGCGCCATTCATCACTCAGCCAGCCCGCCATTGACTTGCCTGCGCTGGACCGCTCAAACGACGACACCGTCCGGCTGAATGAGGCGGGTCGGTTGGCCTGCAGGTCGGCGAGGGATTGGAAGGAGTAGGTTCCAAAGCGGGCGCCCGTCGAGAAATTGGTGTTCCACTCACCGCTCAGTTCCTGGCCAATCTTCACCCGATGCGCATCACCCTTCGGCAACCATGAGAGTTCGTTGGTCGCCTGCAGCGAGTACGAACTGTTGTTGGAGACACCGCCGCCGCCCGCGAACCGGAGCACACCCAACCCCGTGCGCCCCTCGTCATAGACCGTTCCCACCCGCACGCTGCCGCCAGGCAGAGACAGGTACGGGTTCGATCCGAACCGCGAATAGTTGAGCGACAAATTGAGTTCGTCAAGCATCCCGCCCACAAACGTCGACAGCTTCGCCGACCCGAACTGGAATGCGTTTGTCCCCAGGGATGCCACCGTTGGGTACGCGAGCTGCGAAAGTCCGCCAGTATTCTCCGACCAGTTCCCGGAATGCTGCACCCGGAGCGTAGTCGTCGTGGTCGGACTGAAATCGAGGACGGTGGATGTGGAGAGACGGCGAAACTGCGTCGCGGTCGGGAGGCCTGCTCCGGAGAGCGGCACGCCGAGCCCCGCCAGCGTTGCGGACACCGCGTCGACGGTGTCGATCACCATACCGTACTGCGAGAGGCGTCGCGGGTCGGCCGACCGAAGCGTGTACGCATCGAAGGCGCGGTCGTTGGCGTCCCAGGAGAAGAAGTAATGCGACTTCCGCTTGACGAACGGTCCGCCGACGCTCCCGCTGAAGCCTCCGATTCGTGGTGCTGGGTTGGGCGAGAGCGGGTCGTTCCACGCCAGCTGGTCGTTGGTGGCTACCGCGCGCAGGTTGGCGGTGAGGATGTCCGTGCCACCGCGAGAGAAGGTGGCGATCGAGCCGCCGGAGAATCCTCCGCGCGACACGTCCGCACTGTTGGTGATCACCCTCGCCGACGAGATCGCATCCTGCGGTAGGTTGCCACCCCGAAAGTTCGCGCCGTCGAGCGTGGTGGAGTTCTCGTTCGCTCCCGCGCCCAAAACGCTGAAGCCGGAGTCGGTCCCGAAGATGCCGGGGATCGAAGTGGCCAATGCGAGGAGATCGGTCGGGTCGAGGAGGAAGATCGAACCCGCGAGGAGGTCGCGCTCGATGCCTCCAATGGACGTCCGGTTGTCATTCGGAAGCAGGCGCTGCGTGGATACCAGCAGCGTGTCGAGTTCAAAGGTCTTGAGTTTCAGCGTGACATCGACCGACAGTACACTCGAGAGTCCGGTCCGGGTTAGCCGAAAGGTCTGCGATGCATACCCAATCTTCCGCACCGAGATGATGTAGTCGCCTTCGGGGTTCTGGTAGAGGGCCGTGAAGGCGCCCTTGTCGTTGGACTGGGTGGCCTGGACGCCCTTGGTGAGCAACCCGGTGATGGTGATCGCCGCGTCTGGCACGGGGAGCTTGTCCTCGCCAATCACCCGGCCTCGGATGATCTCGGTGCCGCCCTGGGCGACCAGCGAACCGAGAGGAAACATGGCGAAGAGGAGCGGGAGGAGCCACGGAACACGAGTGCGGAACGTCATGTCGGTTCACCGGGGGAAGCGATGCGGCGACGGGCCGCGCCGAAGGACGCCAACCGTAAAACTACGGACCCTTCACGTAAAGAGTTGCAACGCCGAGGGGATGCGCAGGAGGGCGGCAGGGTCGCACGCGCGAAGGGTCGCCTTGAGGCGACCCAGGGGCGTGGGATGGAACGGAGTGGACTCGCTACTCGTCATCGGGGCGGGGTGGCCGCCCGCCGCCGGCGTATTGTCGCTCGATGTTGGCATGGAGGTCGTCGGCGCCGATCAGTCCCTTCACAGAGGCAATGATCCCCGCCACGACGTCTTCCGCCCAGTATTCATCAGGCCGATCCGCCTCCGCGACCTCCATGGCACGACGCTGGAGGAAGTCGATGGCGGTCTGGACCCACTCTGCCTGTGCCGCCGCCACCAACGACCACGAACCTGTCGCCCTGAGCTCCATGTCGGCAAGCGCCTCAAGCTCGACTCGCAACTCGATCGAGGCCGGCCCGGTACGGAGTCGCTCCGCCACCAGCATCAGGACGGCGCGACGTTCCGACTCCATCGGCTCGGGCAGCGGCGTCAGATAGTGGCGTTGGTCGGCAACCATCTCAGCCAGGCGAATGC
This sequence comes from Gemmatimonadales bacterium, assembly GCA_039915685.1. Taxonomy (GTDB): domain Bacteria; phylum Gemmatimonadota; class Gemmatimonadetes; order Gemmatimonadales; family GWC2-71-9; genus Palsa-1233. The sequence continues at coordinate 5,651 of JBDSMU010000006.1, forward strand.
ACACAGCGCGAATTGACGGAGTGAGTTCGCGCGGGGCTTCCTCTGACCAAGACGCAGCCGCACGGAAGATCGCGGCAATGCGCTCTTCGGCGATGGTCGAGATGCGGTCGAGTTCCGGGGCAGCAGCCATGAGAGAAGGGTCGCCCCGCCCGGCGCCTATCGCAAGGGTTTTGCCGAGATGCCCTGATCGAGTTCGAACGCGTCGGCGAACGCCGCGACGACTGCATTCATTGCAGTGGCCCAAAGCGTGTCGGTGTCCGTGACGCCGCGCTCCGTGGCCACGGATGTCATCACCACGCCCTGCAGCCCGCACGGCACAATGTGCCCGAACCACGTCAGGTCGGGCGAGACGTTGAGGGCAAACCCATGAAGCGTCACCCACTGCTTCACGTGAATGCCGATCGACGCGATCTTGCGGTCGTCGACCCAGACGCCGGTGTTCCCTGGGCTCGTCGTTGCCGTGATCCCGAGCGCATCAAGGGCCGAGATGAGTACGGCTTCAAGGGTCCGCAGGTACCAGTGCAGGTCCTCGCGGTGTCGTGACAAGTGGATGATCGGGTAGCCCACGAGCTGTCCCGGTCCGTGCCACGTGACGTCACCGCCGCGCTCTACGTCGACCACCTCGGCGCCGCGCCGCCGGAGTGCATCGGGATGCACCGGGAGGGAGTCGGCGTGGGTCCCCCGCCCTAAGGTGTAGACCGGATCGTGCTCCACCAGAAGGAGCACGTCGTGATCGAGGACACCGGCAATGCGCTCAAGGCGGAGCGCACGCTGGAGCGCCAGTGCCTGCGTATAGCCCAGCCGGCCCAGGTCCCGGACCTCAAACTCCCCGGCACTCATGCCGGCGCCCGGGCCCGCCTGATGAACAACGCGGTGACACCCAATGCCACGATCACCAAGCCGGCGAGTGCAGCCTCACCGATCACTTGCCGGGCGAGGAAAGTGGCGACGGCGGCGACCAGGAAGCCGCCGAGGAGCGACACCATGGACAGGCCGAATCGGCGGTATGACGAGGCGATGGGGCGCATCAGTGTCCACGCGAGCGCGCCCGCCGCGACAAGCGAGATCATCAGTCCGTAGACCATCACATTGACTTGCGGGTCGTCGGGCTTCACGTCGCTGATGGCGATTGCCCCCGAGGACGCCGCCAGTCGCGCCGCGACGAACGTCACGATGCCGAGCAGCGCGCAGGCCAACGCCCACCCCGCTGCAATCGCATTCATGGCCAGCCCGACCTGGTCTGTGTCCGCCGCCTCGTTGCCCAGCGGGTTCGGGGACGGCCGCTCGCTCACCTAGATGTGCACTGCCCGCCCGAGCGAGTCGAGCGCGGCCTCGGCGATGGCCTCGGACAACGTGGGGTGGGCATGAATGGCGAGATCGACTTCCTCGACGGTGTACTCGTTGGTGCGCGCCACGACCAGCTCGTGGATCATCTCCGACGCGTGCCCGCTGACGATGTGTGCGCCGAGTATCTCACCGTACTTCTTGTCGCGGATCACCTTGACGAAGCCGTCGGTCTCATTGGAGGCCCGGGCCCGCCCATTCGCGGAGAGCGGGAACCGACCGACCTGATAGTCGTGCCCCTTCTCCTTCGCCTGTTCCTCGGTGAGTCCGATGCTCGCGACTTCCGGATGGCAATACGTCACGCTCGGCACGTTGCTGTAGTCGATTGCTTTCGGATGATGGCCGGCGATCACCTCCGCGACGTGCACCCCTTCGCGGGTGCCCTTGTGCGCCAGCATCGGTGGACCGGCCACGTCGCCAATGGCATACACCCCGGCCACACTCGTCTGCAGCGTCGTGGGATCTATCTGAATGAACCCGCGATCGGTGAGCTTGATGCCCGCCTTCTCGAGCCCGATATCCTCGGTGTTCACCGCGCGCCCCGCCGCCATCAACACCTTCTCGGCCCGCACGGTCTGGGTCTTCCCGTCGACCTCGAGGTGCAGGGTCACGCCGTCGTTCGCGACATCCGCCTTCACCACCTTCACGCCGGCCAGCACGTTGATGCCGCGCTTCTTGAAGCTCTTCGCGATCACGTCGGATGCCTCGGCGTCCTCGATGGGGAGCACCCGCGCCATCGCCTCGATCAGGGTCACCTCGGTACCGAACGCATTGAAGATGTCGGCGAACTCAGAACCGACCGCGCCCGCGCCGACAATGGCGAGCGTCTTCGGTGCGGCCTCGAGGAACAGCGCCTCATCGGAGGTGATTACAGTGGTGCCATTGACCTCGAGCCCGACCTGCGGGATGCCCTTGGTGCGCGATCCGGTCGCGATCACCACCGCCTTGGTGGCGGTGTAGGTGTCCGACCCGACCTGCACGGTGTTCTTCGAGGTCAGCGCCCCAGATCCCTTGATCACGGTGATCTTGTTCTTCTTCATCAAGAACTCGACGCCCTTCGAGTTCTGCTCCGCCACCTTGCGCGATCGCTTCATGGCGACGCCATAGTCCGTGGTGACCTCGCCCACGTTGATGCCGAGCTCCTTCGCCTCCTTGCGGATAACGTTGGCGGTCGATGCGCTGTGCAGCAGCGCCTTGGTGGGGATGCAGCCGATGTTCACGCACACGCCGCCGAGCTTCTCGCGCTCGATCACGGCGGCGGTGAGGCCGAGTTGGGTCGCCCGAATCGCGGCTGGATAACCGGCTGGTCCGCCACCCAACACGATGACATCGAAGGAACTATTGGCCACTTAGGACTCCATGCTGAGCATTGTAAAAATGGTTGAAAGGTTGAGAGGTTGAGAGGTTGAGAGGTTGAAAGGTTGAAAGGTTGAAGGGGTGATGGCGTCGTTGAGCAGGTGCGCCATCCCTCAACCATAAACCACCAACCGTCATCCCTAGTCGATCACCGCAGCACCACTCAACCTTTCAACCTTTCAACCTTTAAACCTTTAAACCTTTCAACCCTTCAACCCTTCAACCCTTCAACCCTTCACCATACCAGGGCGAGAGGATTTTCCAGCATTCCCACCAGTGTCTTCAGGAATGCCGCACCGGTGGCGCCATCGATCACGCGGTGATCGCAACTCAGCGTGAGCCGCATCCGGCGGCGCACCACGACCGCGCCGTCGACCACTACCGGCTTCGGCTCGATTCGGCCGACGGCGAGGATTGCTGCTTCCGGCGGATTGATGACGGCGGTGAACTCGTCGATGCCGAACATCCCCAGGTTCGAGATCGAGAACGTCGCACCGGTGTACTCGTCGGGCTTCAACTTCTTCTCTCGCGCCCGGCCCGCCATGTCGCGCACCTCGGCCGAGATCTCGCGAAGCGTCTTGCGGTCGGCGTGGCGCACGATCGTGGTGATCAATCCGTCCTCGACGGCGACGGCGACACCGATGTGTACCGACTCCCACTGCCGCACGGCAGTGTCCATCCACCAGGCGTTGACTGCAGGATGTTGACGCAGCGCAGTTGCCGCAGCCCGGATGATCACGTCGTTGAACGAGAACTTGCCCGAGGAATCGGACGTAATCAGCGCGTCGCGCGCGTCCGCGGCGCGCTCCATGTCCGCTTCCGCGGTGAGGTAGAACGTCGGGATCGGACCGATCGACTGCACCAGCCGCTTGGCAATTGCCTTCCGCATCTGAGAGAGCGGGACATCGACGAACTCCGGGCCGGCCGGCGATCCAGCCGTCGTGCCGACCGGGGAGCGCGCGCCAGCTTCGACGTCGCGCTTCACGACACGACCTTCCGGCCCGCTGCCGGTGAGGCTGCCGAGGTCGACGCCTTGGTCGGCGGCCATCCGACGCGCCACGGGCGAGGCCCTGACTCGCCCCGACGCCATGTCAGGGAGTGCGGTCGGCTCGCTCCGCGCAGGCGTGCGGTCGGCGTACGGAAGCTGTGAGCGGTCGGTGCCGCCGCCCGGCGGCTGGGTCGACGCCTCGCCTTGGGAATCGCCCTCTTCTCCCGGCACGGAGGAGGGAACCGGCGCGGCAGGTGCCCGAGCTGCCTCGACATCCACAGCAGTTTTTGCTTCACCGGCGCCCTTGTCGGTAGCAGGAGGGGGAGATGCGGCCACATCGCCCCCGCCCGGGATCTCCTCGCCAGGGTCGCCGATCCACCCGACCACCTCCGCGACCGGTACCGTCGCACCGTCCTGCACGACCCGCTTGAGCAGGGTGCCGTCGGCGCGCGCCACCAGTTCCATCACTGCCTTGTCGGTTTCCACCTCGGCCAGGACGTCGCCTGTCGCGACCGCGTCTCCTTCGTTCTTCTTCCACTCTACCAGGCGACCATCCTCCATCGTCGGCGAGAGCGCTTCCATCACGATCTTCGTGGCCATGTGATCAGTCCCGGTAGCAAACGCGGAGGGCGGCGGCAACAATCTTCGGTGCGTCGGCCTTCGCGGCGCGTTCAAGCAGCTTGTTGTAGGGCATGGGCACATCGGCGCCATGCACGCGGATCACCGGCGCGTCGAGATGGTCAAATGCCTCGCGCTGGATGACATCGACCACCTGCGCTCCGACGCCGGCGAACGGCCAGCCTTCCTCGGCCACCACAACGCGGTTGGTCTTCGCGACCGACTCAAGAATCGTCCGTTCGTCGAGCGGTCGGATGGTGCGCAGGTCGATCACCTCTGCATCGATGCCCTGCTCGGCCAAAGTTTTCGCGGCGTTGAGCGCCGGCATGACGGTCTTCGAGTGACACACGATCGTCACATCGCGACCGGCACGTTTGATGTCTGCCACGCCAATGGGGACGACGTGCTCACCTTCGGGCACCTCGCCCTTGAGGTTGTAGAGCATCTCGCCCTCGATGAACACCACTGGGTTGTCGTCCCGGATTGCGGCTTTGAGGAGACCCTTCGCGTCGGCAGGAGTTGCGGGCATCACGACCTTCAGCCCCGGGATGTGCGCGTACCAGCTCTCGAACGCCTGGGAGTGTTGCGCGCCCAATTGGAGTGCGGCTCCACCGGGTCCCCGAAAGACGATCGGGCAGCCAATCTGGCCGCCGCTCATTGAGCGAATCTTGGCCGCTGCGTTCACGATCTGGTCGATGGCGAGCAGCGCAAAGTTCCAGGTCATCATCTCGATCACGGGGCGCAAGCCAACCATGGCGGCGCCGACGCCAATCCCGGTGAAGCCCAGTTCCGCGATCGGGGTATCCACGACACGCATCGGGCCGAACTCTTCGAGCAGTCCGCGCGACACCTTGTACGCGCCATTGTACTCCGCCACTTCTTCTCCCATGAGGAAGACATCCGGGTCGCGCTGCATCTCTTCGCGAAGCGCCTCGTTGAGCGCGTCGCGATAGGTCAGGACGGCCATCAGCGGGTCTCCGGTGCGTAGACGTCGTTGAAGAGCTCGTCGGGCGACGGATCGGGAGATTCCTCGGCGAACTTCACCGAATCGGCAACTTCGGCGACAACCTCGGCGTCCAGCGCTTCCCGGCCTGCGTCATCGAGCTGGCCCAGATCACGCATCCGTGCCTCGAGCAACGCGATCGGATCGCGCTGCCGCGATTCGTCCAGTTCTTCCTTGCTGCGGTACGTGCCGCTCGCTGCATCCGACATCGAGTGACCCACAAAGCGAAAGGTCCGGATTTCGAGCAGCGTCGGGCCTTCGCCAGCGCGCGCGCGCGCCACGGCCGCATCGGTCGCCTCCTTGACCGCGACCACATCCTGCCCGTCGACCAGCACACCCGGCATGGCATACGATGCGGCGCGGGTGTGCAGGTCCGTCGTGGCCGCCGCGCGCGCGACCGCGGTACCCATGCCGTAGCCGTTGTTCTCGATCACGAAGATCGCCGGGAGTTTCCAGAGACCGGCCATATTCAGGGCCTCGTGGAACGACCCGATGTTCACGGCCGCCTCACCGAAGAAGCAGATCGAGACCTGGTCGGTTCCACGATACTTTGCGGCCCACGCGAAACCAGCGCCGAGTGGGATCTGTCCGCCCACGATCCCATGGCCGCCCATGAAGCCCAGTGACATGTCGAAGAGGTGCATGGAGCCCCCCTTGCCGCCCGAACAGCCGGTCGCTTTGCCGAACAACTCGGCCATCACCGCGCGCGGCGTCATGCCGCGGGCCAATGCCTGACCGTGCTCGCGGTAGGCGCTCACCACATAGTCATCAGGGCGAAGGGCGGCCATCGTCCCTACTGCGATCGCCTCCTGACCGATATACAGGTGACAAAAACCGCCAATCTGCCCGACCGCGTACGCCTCGCCGGCGCGCTCCTCGAAGCGGCGAATGAGCAGCATCATGCGCAGCCAATCGCGGTACTGGTCGGCGAATGGTGCGTCGGACGATGCACGCTTGCGGGTGGTCCGTTCGGATGTGGCCGACATCAGTAGTTTTCCTCGCGAGAAGCGGGGGCCATGGCTGTACTGGCACTCATTGCGGGTCGTGCGCTGGGGCGCGCCGAGCGCGCCTGGTCCCACGCGTGATACGATGAGCGCGTCAGTGGCGACGATTCGACATGCGAGTATCCCATGTCCAGCCCGATTTCGCGGAGTTCGTCAAACTCGTCGGGTGTGTAGTACCGCACCACCGGAAGATGCCCATCGGAGGGGCGAAGGTATTGCCCGAGGGTCAGGATATTGACGTCGCTGCGACGCAGGTCGCGCATCGACGTGAGCACCTCGTCCCATTCCTCGCCCATGCCCAGGATGATGCCCGACTTGGTGAGTGCCGTCGCGTCCATCGCGCGGGCATTGGCAAGGAGCCGGAGTGCGCGGTCATAACGCCCGCCTGGACGGGCGAGGCGATAAAGCCGCTCGGCCGTTTCGAGGTTGTGGTTCAGGATGTCGGGCTTCGCGTCCATCACGATCTGCAACGCCGGTTCCGATCCTTTGAAGTCGGGGATGAGAACCTCGACGGACGACTCCGGCAGCCGATGATGGATTTCGGTCACGCAGGCCGCAAACGCCTCGGCCCCGCCGTTGGGAAGGTCGTCCCGATCGACCGACGTGATGACGACGTGCTCAAGCCCCATCTGCTCGACCGCTTCGGCAAGACGCGCCGGTTCAGCGGGGTCGAACGCCTTCGGCGTGCCATGCGAAACCGCGCAGTACGCGCAATTTCGGGTGCACACATCGCCGAGGATCATGAACGTCGCGGCTTTGTGTTCCCAGCATTCGCCGATGTTGGGGCAGCGGGCCTCCTCACAAACCGTGTGGAGGCCGAGCGTGCGCATCATTGCCTGAATCTTGAGATACGATGGCCCGCCGGGTGCCTTCACTTTGAGCCACGACGGCTTGCGGACGAACGGAACGAACCGCCCGTCGGCGCCACCACTGGCCGACGCACTGCCGCCGGGGGCAGGATGCTCACGAGTCAGTTGCACGAGCGATACGGCCACACGCACTCCTTGCAGGTCCGGGCATGGCACCATCAGAACAAGCGCCAGCCCAACAAGATAGCCCCCTCCCGGGGGAGGGGGCTACCGAAACAACAGGCCCACCACACCGCGTTAGCGCGTGTCGAAACTGCCCGCAAAAATCACGGCTGAGGTCGGTGCGGGCGACCCGGCAGCGGGCTCACGAGTGATCGCCGTGGCGGTGACGACACCTTCCGGCAGGCGAACGTTCTGGACGATCGCGGAGCCCATCGAGTCGGGCTGGAAGGTCACCGACGGTACCGGTGCCGGATTCCCGGCGACGATGAACCAGAGCTGGTATGCCTCGCCCGCCGGCACTGCTTCGATAGCCGCAGCCGAAACCATCGCGACTCCGCGCCGGCGATCGATGTACACCCGAACTCCAGGCGCCCGACCCGTTGCCGAGGTCAGCGAGATCGACTCAAGGTTCGGGTCGGCCAGCTGCACGATCAGCGAATCGCGCTCCGCAATCTGCAGGTCTCGCTGCGCCACCCTCACTTCGGCCGCCGCCGCGACTTCTCGTACGTCGCGGAGGTCATACGAGAGCTTGGCTATGACCACTGCGGACGCCGCGATGGCGGTAATCGCCATCCACGTTCCGACTCCAACCCCTCGACGCCGGGTGGCTATGTCTGTGACCGGGGCCGACGGCGCAGCGGCCGGGCGAACCGATTGCATCACCCGGTCGCGCAGTTCGGGAGCGGGACGGACGGGAATCGCGAATCCCATGTCAGCGAGCGCGTCCCGGGCCGATGCCACCTCGGCCTGCAGGTCGGTGTCACGCAAGAGTTGGCCTTCGAAGGCGCGCAGTTGGTCGCCCTCAAGCATACCCAGCGCAAAGTCCTCAGCGAGGTCACGCATCTCGTCGATGGGGTCGTTCATGTGGTCCCCAACGGACCGAGGACGGCCAACTGCTCCCGCAACTTGTGCAGGCCAAGGCGTACCCGGGTTTTCACTGTTCCCAGAGGCTCCGAGAGCCGCTCGGCGATTTCGCTCTGCGACAGTCCTCCGAAGTACGCCAGTTCGAGGGCCATCCGCTGCGGGGCGGGAAGTTCGTCCAGCGCGGCACGGACCTTCCGCGCACGCTCGTCATCCTCGACGTGAGCACTCGGGGACGGCGGTGGGCTGCCCATCGCAATGGACGCGTCGACCGACGACGCGGCTGCGGTGTCGGCGAGACGGTTGCGGCGACCCGAGGCGCGAACAAGATCGAGTGCGCGGCTTCGCGCGATCGTCGCCAGCCACGCACCCACCGAACCGCGGCCCGGTTCGAACCGCTTCGCGTCCCGCCAAGCCTGAGCGAAGGCATCCACGACAACTTCTTCGGCGTCGGACTTTTCCCGCGTGATCCTGAGGGCCAATCCGAAAATGGAAGACGACCACCGATCGTAGAGCTGTCCCATGGCCTCGCCCTCTCCGGCTGCCATGGCGCGCACGAGGAGGTCGTCTGTTGTGGTCTGCTTGTGGTTCAGCGCAGTGCTCAGGATGTGGATCTCCGTCCGGGCGGCGTCGCGACGTGCGCTGTGAACATAGCGCGCCAGAGGGGCTGTGGTCCATCCCGCTGCATACCGGCAGGGGGTCCACTCGGGAGACGGCCGGCGACGGACCGTCGCACACAGCGGCACTCGGTGCGGGTGGCGCGGCCGGCGGCCACCGGTGGCGGCACGCTCAGTCGAGACGCTGAGCATCGTCGCCCCCGACATAGATCAACTGCTGCTTGCCGCCTGCATTCCTGACATCGACGACATTCACCTGGTCGGCAAACTTCTCCTGCAGCAAGGTCACCTGGAGGTTCCCGCCGCGTAGCGACGAAGGCGTCCATCCGACCAGCATGATCCGCAGGCGGTCCCCTTCCGACGTGGTCGACACTGGGCGGAGCAGCACCCGCGAACCATTCGGTGCAGTCAGGATGACCTGCCGGTCGAAATACGCACTGATCGCGAGATGATCCTTGCCTGGAGGGAAATCCTCCTCGTATACCCGCACGGTGGCCACCACGTCGCCGGCGCGGAGCGCGACCAGTTCCACGCGCGCAGCGTGGATCGGATGCACTGCGGCCGCGAGGACGGGCGCGGCCAGGATGGCGATGATTGCCTGCACGGCGGTCACCATGGTGTCCGCCCCGCTGCGATCACGACTGCCACGCTGGCCACCGCCACCGAAGCAATCCGGGAGCGCAGCCGGGTGGCGGTGATGATCTCCGGCTCCCAGACTTGCACGGCGCGATCGAACAGTGTGAACGCGGTGATCAGGACACCGAGTATCAGGATCTGGCCGAGCTCGATGCCGATGTTGAAACCGAGCAGCGGCATCGCGAATCCGCCATCGAAAAGATCACGGAGAATGTTCGCGAAGCCGGCGCCGTGAACCAGCCCGAAGGCGCCGGCCAGGATCGGCCGAACCGGCCCGCCCGGTCGATCACGCCGCTGGACCAGGTTCTCGATACCGGCGATCACGATCGTCACAGGGATCAGGAATTCGACCACCGCCGTGTTGAACACGATGACGCCGAGTGAGGCCAGCGCCAGCGTGATCGAGTGGCCGACGGTGAAGGCCGTCGCGACAGTGAGACCATGCCGCCAGTCCCGTGGGCGGTAGCACGCGGCGAGCGCAGCGAGAAACAGAAGATGATCCAGCGCGTCGACCGACACGATGTGGGCGAATCCCACAGCAATGAAGTTGCTCATGGCGTGGTCACCCCGATCGCTCGGGCGTGGGCCGCGAGCCGCGCGTCTTCGGTGCCCCACGCCATCGCCTTCGCCATCGCCACCCGCGCTTCACCGTTGCGCCCGGCGTGGTGCAACGCCCATGCGTACAGATCCCATCCGAATACATCGCGCCGCACGTTCAGCTCGGCCTCAGCTTGCGCCAATACCGCGTCCACCTGCCGGTCGCGATCGAGCAGCGCGACCTGCCAGTCACGATGCCACGCCGAGGGCGGAGCGGCGGCGATCGCGGTCTCGAAAGCGGAAAGGTATCGCGCCGACTTTACGCTATCACCCTGTCGACGGTACGCCTCGGACGTGATTGCGAAGGCGAGCGGATCCTCGCCCAGGTTCATCGCCTCGGTCGCATGGGCCAGCGCACCGGACGCGTCGTCTCGCGCCAAGTCAAGGCGGGCCAGGGCAAGATGGGTCCTGGGGTCATCTGCGACCACCGCGAGTGCGTCGGCAAAATGTCGCGCCGCATCGGCGTGCTGACCAACTGCGAGGGCAAGTTCTCCCAGTCGCAGGTCGAACCACGCCACCTGCTCGGCGGGCGTCGCGAACTGTTCGTGAACGGTCGTACGTGCCTTCGTCAGCAGGGCCCGGGCATGCGCGGACCGACCCCGCAACGAGGCCCAGCGCGCGATCCTCGAACCCACTGCGGGATCAACCCCGGGATGGTCGAGCGCGGTGAAAATCGTATCGGCGGCCGGGTATTCGCCAAGCTCGAGGAGGATCTCGCCGAGCAACGACCGGGCGCTCACCGCCGTCGGGTCGTCGGCCACCAGCGAATCGGCGGCCGCGCGAGCCTCGATGAACCGGTGCTGGCCGATGAGGGCCAAGGCCAGTGCGCGATACGCCTCGGCGTTGTGCGCCCGGCGGTTGACGATCGAGCGGCGCGCTGAGGCTTCGGCGAGCAGCAGGTCGGCGGGAGTGCCGCGCTCGCGCGCACGCTGCAAATACAGCGCTGCGAGGCGGAGTTCGTCGAGTGCGCCGGTAGGGTCCTCGGACGCACGCTTCATGTAGAACGCGATATCCGCATCGCGGCGCACCCGCTCGGCGGCGACGTCCCAAGTACGGGGCGCC
>JBDSMU010000032.1:0-7667 GCA_039915685.1 Gemmatimonadales bacterium
GCCATCGGGGCTGACGCACCGTGATCGCTTCCATCGAGATCGTCGACCAAGGTGCCCGGACATCGGCAAAGGCATTCCGCAGGCAGGCGGCACCGAGAAGTTGGTCGAGCCAGGTCCCGGCGCCCGCGGTCATCGGTGGATCCGACCAGACCACGATCATCGCACTCTCGGTCGCGCCGCCGTCGCACAGTGTGGCGGCGGCGCGCAGCTCGGTCCGGAGGGCGGTGGCGAGCGAATCAGCGCGACCCGCCCGCCCCACGAGCAAGCCGATTCGTGCGAGGTTCAGGAAGACGTCCGCGGTGTCGGTGGTCTCCATCGAGATCACCGGGATGCCGAAAGGCGTCAGGGCGCGCTGCATATCCGCCGAGCCGCGGTTGCGCCACCCGATTACGAGGTCGGGATTGAGCGATGCGAGGAGTTCGGCGCTCGGTTCGCTGCCACCGCCGATGGTCGGCAGGTCGGCCAATGATGATTGGCGGTCGTAGTCGGTTCGTGCGACCAGCAGCGATTCAGCGCCCAGTGCCACAATCCATTCTGTGGCGCTCTGCATGGTGGACACGATTCGCGTTGCGGGCAGATTCTTCAACGCTATCGGTTCGCCACTCGGTCCTTCGAAGGTGATCGCGGAGGGCGGGACCACGGAACCGAGTGTGGAGCTGGCCCGATCGGGCGGGGGTGAGCTGCAGGCTGCGAGCGTCGCGAGCATCGCGACGCCCGCAGTGAGCTGCTTCATCTGTCGCCGCCGCCGAACGGCAGTGCGCCTGCGTCGATGGCGTGATAGCCGGCGGGAATCGCGAAGAAGCCGGCCGAGGGTGCGGCGGTGCTAGCTCGCTCGAGCTCCATCCGAAACGATCCATCGCCGGCGACGGCCCGGATCGGCGTGAGCTTCCGACCACCAAAGAGCCGATTGGTCATGTCCTCCGACGCCTCCCGGGCGCCGGTGCGCTTCATGAACCACTCGATCAGGGCCAGTTCGGGAGCAGCCGATTCCGTGGCGCACACGGTCGTCGTGTCGCGCGGCGAGGTGATCCTCCACTCCTCGCACGCGATCCCGCCAACCGTGGACCGCGTTCCGAGTGCTACGGATGTGAAGTCGTCCGTTGCGTCGGAATCGATCTTGTCAGCCTGGTCCTTGATCGCCGACTCCAGCTCGGGCAGCTTGATCGTCATGTGGTAGCCCTCGGGGGGCGACCCAGCCTCCGGGGCGAGCATCACCGCGAGCATCGGCCGCATTGATGCCGGTACGCTCATCGCAACGCCGACACTTTCAGCGTCAAATTTCCACGCGGCCATCATCCGGGCCCCGGCCAGCGCTGCCGCCTGCGAGGAACCAGGCTCGGCGATCAGCTCAGCGTGGGCGGCGAGGTGGGTTCCGTCACTTCCGAGGGTAAACCGAAGCGTGCCGTTCATGCCGGCCGCCATTGGTGCCTGCTCCGCAAGCGCCGGTGGGGGCGTTCCGCCCAGGGTAAGCGTGAACGTGCCCGCGGGCGGCGCCTGGCCACCCGCCGACGCCGCGACGCCTACGATCAATGCTGCGGCGGCAAGGCTGATGTGGGTGCGGGGCATCATTTGTTGCGACCCATGCCGCCCATCATCTGCGACATGTCCATGTAGTCCGAAGGCACGGCAAAGGTGCTGGCCGGAATCGTCCTGCGTTCGACGGATGTCACCTCGAAGGAAACGTCATTCTCGCCACTCCAGACCTTGAGCGGGAACAGCTTGTCGTTGTAGATCCGCTTGGCCCACTTGGGCATCGACTGCGCGCCCGGGCGCCCGCGACCGCTCATCTCGATCATCGTGAATCGTCCCACCCCATCGGTGAGGCACATCTTCACCGGCGTTTCATTCTTGGACCTGAGTTCCCAGTCGTCGCACTTCATCCCGGCAATTACCTGCGAGGTGCCGAGCTTCTTGAGTTCGCCCTCGGTCGCGTTTGCATCGGACACGATCTCATTGGTCTTCATCACCATCTTCATGCCCTTCGCGTTGCCCATCGCCGGCATCCCAGGCGGCATCGGCAATAGCATTGTGGTTGTACCCGCATTGGGATCGGCGATCACCCGAACGTCGGCTCCAGCGAGCGGCCCCGCCGATGCAGGCATCTTGAGGGTCATCACCGATTGATCACCCTTGACCGACATCGCGGCGTTCATGGCGGTATTCGAACCCGCGGCGCCGCCGATGCGGACGTGAACAACGCCTTCGAATTGTGCCGCGAGGGGCGACACCGCGACGACCGACGCGAGGAGAAGCAACTTGATCGACATATGACGTTCCTTTCTGTTTGAGGATTCCTGCACGGCGCGGGTGAGATTCGAACTCACGAGACCCTTGCGGGTCCGCCGGTTTTCAAGACCGGTGCATTCAACCGCTCTGCCACCACGCCTATCCATGAAACCTACCTGCGTGCTCAGCGGTGGTTGGCGCCGGAGAAATCCACCCGGACAATGCGGCCTCCGGATCCGACTCCCCACGCGAAGCGATCAGCGGCTCCCACGCTCCAGAACGCCCCTGAGGCCACGCGGTTCCACGACCGGGCGTCGTCACGGGTGATCCAGAGCCCGCTGAGGGCGGCGGCAGCCGCGGTGGCTCGACTTGACTTCGGCACGGCTGCGACACCAAAAATGGCCCCTGGCTCGTCTGGCCGGTTGCGAAGCGTCCACGTGCGTCCTCCATCTGACGTGACACCTACCGCGGCGGCCGCAGTATCTCGGGACATCATCGAGATCCTGGCGCCGACACCGATGCCGTGCTTCGCATCGCGAAACGAGGCAGCGGTCATGCCGGCACCTTCGCCGTGCACGAAGGGCGTGGCGAATCCGGTCCAGCTCCTGCCCGCATCGGTACTCCGCATCACGCGAGCTCCGGGGCTGCCGGTGGTGATCCAGGCGTTCCGCTTGCCGTGGCTGGTGACACACCCGCCGCTTGCGGCGAACGCTCCCTCCCCGTCGAGCGGTTGAGGGACTGCCGTAGCGGGAAGCAGCATCCAGTGTTGCCCCCCATTCTCGGTGCGAAGGACCAGCGTTCGACCGCCAGCGGCGTCGCTGAACGCCACGCCCCGCTTTCGGTCGAAGAAGGTGAAGCAATCGAAGAACGCGGCGCTGTCGGCGTTGGTGAACTGCAGCGCCCACGACGCGCCGCCATCGGATGTGTGGTAGATCCGTGATTTTGCACCCGGCCCAGCGGCGAGCACCCACGCGGTCTTCGCGTCGATTGCGTGAACGTCCCTGAATTCCAGCGCAGAGTCAGCATCCGTGACCATTCTTCGCGTCCACGTGCTGCCGCCATCGATGGTGAGCAACACAGTGGCGCGGTGTCCGCTCACCCAGGCCGTGTGCGCGTCGATAGCGCTGACGGCCTGGAGCAGGGCAGTGGTTCCGCTTTGCTGTTCTACGGTGACCTGCGCAATGAGGGTGGTCGGTGCAAGCGCGAGACACGCCGCAGCGACGCAAAGTCTCACTGCCTGAGCCTCAGCGCGCGCTCGACGCCCTCGGCAATCGCCTCGGCCTCCTTGGCGCGGGTAGCGTCGCCCATTTCCACCAGCATCGGTGCAAATCCGCCGTACACAATACCGTAGAGCGAAAGGATCGATGCCGATGGCGCATCGACCCAGCCGCGCGCCCTGGGGCGTGCGGCCGCCTCTGGATGATATACCCCGAAAAGCAGCGCGCGGGTGCGCTCGACATCCATGGGCCCGAGTGTGGGCGAGTTGACGATCGAACCACCAAGTTGGACCGGCGTCGGCATGAGCTTGCGCACCAGGCCGTGGGTCACGAGATAGGGCCGCAACCCGAGGGTGTTATCGGGATACGCGCCGTCACTCCAGGAAAAGAAAATCGGACGGACGCCGAGGTTATCACGAATGAGCAAGATGGTTGCGATGTCGCTTCGCATCAGGTACTGACCGCCGAAGGTGATCTGCATCGAATCGGTGAGGTTCATCCCCTGGCCCGGGATCGCCGCGATTTCGGGGAGGGCGCTCAGCGAGTCGGTGGAGAGCGAAAAGGCCGGCGTCGTGGGCATGGGCCAACCCCCCGGCGGTGGTGTGACGCCGAGTGGCTGACCGGCCTGATCGGTGCCTGGCCGCCAGAGCGCGGCGGCGTTCGCAGGGTTGAACGCCTCTTGAGGGCGCCGGCGGATCTGTCGCAGGTGCCACTCGGTGTTCATCAGCGAGAGGTTGGCGAGGGTGACGTCACGCCGCACGCCCAGCACTTCTTGCGCGAACCAGAGGGGGAACGTGTCGTTGTCGCCAGCGGTGATCAGGATGCCGTACGGTTCGATCGACTCGAGGATGTCGATGGCGAAATCACGCGCCAGCGTCTCGTGGGCGCGGGTGGCGGTGTGCCGGTTGCCGATAATCGGAACCAGCGCCAGCAACAGCACGGGCGTACCGGCGAGCCAGCGATTGCGATCGGTCGCGCGCGAACCGAGCCAGTCGCCAACGCCGCGGATGATCGACGCGAATGCTGCGGCGAAGAGCACCCCTGCAAAAGCAAAGGACGCGATGAAGAAATAGTCGCGCTCGCGCACCTCGCGCATCTCATTCGTGATGCTGGTGTCGCCCGGCCGGTACGAGAAACCGAAGCGGAAATTGAGGTAGTAAATCAACAGCAAGGTGAGCGTGAACAACAGCGCCACCGCCGAAATACCAGCGCGCTTGTCGCGACGGAAGAGCGCCACCAGCCCGCTCAGGCCCAGGAAGGTGAACAATGCCGTGGCGACGCGCGAAAACCCGCCGAGATCGCGACCCCATTGCCACGACCAATACTGCCAATACATCGCGAGCTGCGCGGGGAAGTCGGCCATGCGGTTGCTCACCGGCGGCTTGCCGTACTGCACGCGACCGAGCACGTCGGACAGCGCCTTGGAGAAGAACCCGGCGGGCTCGCCCTCGTTGATTGGCGGGTACTGCCCGGCGCGAATCGGGAGATACACATAGTTGATCGAAAGGCCGACGACTACCGCAAGTGCCGCAGCTGCAATTACCCGCGGACGTAGCACCACGCGCCAATCGGTCATCAGCACATAGATGCCCACCACCGGAGCCGCCAGCACACCCATCATGTGGTTGGTCGAGGTGATGGCCAGGAGGTAGATCGCGGCGACCAGCCAGCGGTCGCGCCGCTCGCCCACAGGTTCATCGGCCCAGCGGACTACGCACCACACTGTGAGGGCAAGTGACAGCAACGAGATGGTGTACACCTTCTCATTGACCGTCGACTGGTTCCAGACTGTCCACGCGGCCGCCGACGCGAGGACGCCGGCGAATGCCGCTGCGATCCGCGGACCGCGGGCCGGCAGGATCCCGCGCGTCCAGCGCTCAGCGACCAAAAACCAGAACGCCGCTCCGCCGGCACTGGTGGCGGCGGCGAAAAGGTTGATTCGCATCGCGTAGTCACTGACCATGGGGATCAGGCCCCACACGTGCGCCATCAGCGTGAAGAGCGGGTTGCCGGGTGGGTGCGGAATTCCCAGCACTTTTGCCGCCGCGATGTACTCGGACGTGTCCCAGAACGCCGTCGTGGGGGCCAGTGTGATGATGTACAGCACCATCACAACGACGAACGTGCCGAGGGCCCAGATGTATGGCGGGCGATCGGTGGGGGTACCGGTGGCGGTCACATGCTTCTCCGTTTGTGCTGGGTCGGGCAGCAGCCCATTGTCATCGTGCGCGTTCGTGTGGCGTGCGGTTGGATCAATGCCTGAACATTCTCACACCGGTCATCACCATCGCCACGTCGAGCCGGTCGGCTGCTGCGATCACCTCGGCGTCACGCAGCGAACCACCTGGCTGGATGATTGCTCGCACCCCGGCCTTGGCGGCCTGCTCGACCCCATCGGCAAAAGGGAAGAACCCGTCCGATGCGAGCGCCGCGCCGTCGATCACGTGTCCTGCCTGTGACGCCTTGTGCGTTGCGAGGAACGACGCATCGACGCGGCTCATTTGCCCCGCGCCGATGCCGATAACCTGTTCACCCCGCACCAACACGATGGCGTTCGACTTGACGCTTGCTACCGCTGCCCAGGCAAACCGGAGGTCGAGCAGTTCCTCGTCGGTGGGTTGGCGTTGTGTCGCCACCGTCCAATTCGTCTCGGTCGGGTCGAACTTGAACTGGTCCTGAATCAGGAATCCGCCGCGAAGACGCTTCCAGTCGAGCTTGCCGTGCCCTGTTGCCACCGGAAGCTCGACCACCCTGAGATTCTGCTTCTCGGCGAATCGTTCCAGCGCGTCGGCGTGAAAAGCGGGGGCGACGACAACTTCGATGAAAAGATCGGCCATGGCATCAGCCGCAGCGAGGTCGACGACGGTATTGAAGGCGATCACCGACCCGAACGCCGATACCGGATCGGTGCCGCGCGCACGTGCAAAGGCGTCGCTGGCGCTGCGGCCGAGCGCGAGACCGCAGGGCGTTGTGTGCTTGATGATGGCGCATGCAACACGGTTGCCCCAGGCGCTCACTGCTTGCATCGCAGCGTCGAGGTCGAGGAGATTATTGAACGACAGATCCTTGCCCTGCCGCTGGGCGAGATCCCCGATGCCGCGCGGCTCCTCGGTCGCATAGAGTGCAGCGCGCTGCTGCGGATTTTCGCCGTATCGGAGCACCAAGCGCCGCTCCATGGCGAGCGTGACCCGATCAGGGAGAGCCGTCGCCCCGGGCGTGAGGTATCCCGCCACTGCGTTGTCGTACTCGGCGGTATGGGTGAAGACCTTGGCGGCGAAATCACGGCGAACGTCCAGCGGGATCTCGCCGGCGGCGAACAGGTCGAGGACTCGCTGATAGTCGCGCGCGTCGACCACGGGCAATACGAACTCGAAGTTCTTGGCCGCTGATCGCAGCATCGACGGGCCACCGATGTCGATATTCTCGATCGCGTCCTCGAAGCGAACATTCGGGTCGGCCACCGTCGCCTGGAACGGATAGAGGTTGACCACGACCATGTCGAATCGATCGAGGTGGTGCTCGGCGAGCTGCCGGACATGCTCGGGGCGATCGGGGCGCGCCAGCACGCCGGCGTGCACTGCGGGGTGCAGCGTCTTCACGCGTCCATCGAGGATTTCGGGGAAACCTGTCACCTGATCGACGGGAGTAACCGGGACGCCAGCGTCCCGCAGCAGCGCCGCGGTGCCGCCTGTGGAAACGATCTCCCATCCGAGACCGGCAAGCGCCTCGGCGAACGGCACCACACCACGCTTGTCGCTCACCGATATCAGAGCACGGGGCATCCCTAGCCCTCCTGTTGCGGCCGAGGCCGTCAGGTGAATTCGAACGGGACCGGCCGCCCAGCCCGCGCGGCCGCCCTGACCGCAGTCGGAAGCAGGCGATGCTCCACCGCCAGAACCCGCTCCGCTAACGACTCGGCCGTGTCAACTGGCGTCACGATCACACGCCCCGCACCAAGCACCGAACCCCGATCATAGATCTCATCGACGAGATGCACGGTGGCGCCCGAGTGCGTATCTGCCGCCGCCAGCACCGCAGCGTGGACCCGCCCACCGTACATTCCCCTGCCGCCGTGCCGTGGAAGCAGGGCCGGGTGGATGTTGATGACCCGACCCGCCCAAGCACCTACCACTTCCCGAGGCACCAGTTTCAGGTACCCGGCCAGCACCAGCAAGTCGGCACGGGCCAGTCTGAGCGCCCGAAGCCATTCCGACGGATCCCGAT